>CAIXME010000348.1 GCA_903920425.1 uncultured Pirellula sp.
GCACCGGTCAAAAAGCCTGCACCACGTAAGGTCCGAATGCCTTTCGAGGAAAAGCCTGGGAACTACGAGTCAGAGCCGAACAAGGTGTCTGCAAAACCACGAAGCAACTCCACCCCCGTACCTCAGCGCGATCCCGACTCCGAATTGGAACAGGAAGAACCGCAACTCGAGCTGAACAAGCGCGGCGGCAGCGACAAAGAATTACAAGGCGTTGATGCGATGAACGCGTCCAAGCCTGGATCGCACCGTCGTGAAATTCGCATCGAGGATGCACCCAACGGAAAAGCCGTACCTCCGATCGTGCAAAAACAAGCACTGGAACCAGCTCTTGCACAACGCCTGGCTCGTACCGATGCTTGCCTGTCCTACTATTTAAACAATCCAGAATCGACATCGGTACGCTCACCTTGGGCAGTCATGCACGCACTGATTGCATTCGGCCCTGAATATGAACTGGTACACAACGCTGGTCGCGTTAACGCGATCGGCTGGATGTGCCACAACGGAACATGCCGTACGCAACGCATGTTCACACCTAAGGGGAACGGTTTCGTGCCGAACGTCGGAGGTGGGGTTCAAGGCCACGAAGGACAGTTCTTAGCTATCCTCGCGCAGTCCAATGTGCCACTCGACTACCCAATTCAAATCGGTAACGCAAAATACAAGGTGGAAGACCTCGTTCGGTACGAGATGGCAACCTGCAAAGAACGATCGGAACTCACATTCAAGCTGATCGGACTGTCGTACTATCTCGATTCCAACAAGCAGTGGAAAGCAAACGACGGAAAGATTTGGAGCATCCAAAAGCTGATCCAAGAGGAACTTGCTCAGCCTATTGTTGGCTCTGCCTGCGGTGGAACACACCGTTTGATGGGTTTCTCCTTTTCACTTCGTCAAAGGCAACTGCAAAACCAACCAATTAACGGACAGTATGCAAGAGCGTCGAAGTTCATCAAGGACTACATTGCGTACACTTGGCAACTGCAGAATCCCGATGGCAGCTTCAGCACCAGTTGGTACGAGGGGCGGGCAAATGAACCAAACGATGAACGCAAAGTGCAAACGTCTGGCCACATGCTGGAATGGCTGATGTTCACGCTACCTGACAATGAAATCAACCAACCCAGGGTTGCAAAGGGAATTGAATTCTTGCTGACCAAGATCTACGACCAGAGAGACAAAAAATGGCCGATTGGCCCGCGCGGTCATGCGACGCGAGCCATCGCACTTTACCAAGAACGGATGAGCGAAATGGCACAGTCCGCGGCCCCGAAGAGCGCTCCTATCATCATCAATTCGGCTTCCAAAGCCCCCGCCGCGCCCATTCGCAAATAGCTCGAGCCACGATTCGTTTTGCGGCAAAAACCGCAGCATGAAGTTACCAAAACTAATGCTACCAACGGCCTCCTAGAGCAGCTGGGGAGTATAGAATGTGGGCATTCCAGACGGCCCTCCATTCTAACAACCCAGAACAAAATGTACCGATCGCTATTTGCTTGTCCGCATGTGCAATGGTTTTTCAACGCATGCGCCCTATGGCTTGTGTTCACGGTGGCCGTTTCTAATGGGCAATCGCAACGCACCTCGGATGGCCAGTGGAACAGGTTCCGAGGCCCTAACGGTCAAGGCACGTTGTTGGAATGCGGTGTCCAGCTCCCTTGGTCGGAATCTCAGGTGCAACGTGTTGTTTTGCCTGGAAGCGGCAATGGCTCTCCCGTGTTCTTTCAGGGGCAAGCCGTCTTGCTCACCACCAATGCCGCAGATGCGACGCGAACTGTCGTAGGAGTAGATCTCGAAAAGAACAAAGTGGCGTGGAGCAAATCCTACCCATCGGTCAAGCATCCGATCCACGGCTTTAGCTCCTACGCCTCTTCGACCCCATGCACCGATGGCAAACTGGTTTTTGTAGCATGGGCCGATCCACAAGAAGTCGTGGTACGTGCATTCCAAAGTGACGGCAGCGAAAGCTGGATGCGAACCTTTCCTCGCTACGTTTCACAGCACGGGTTCGGAACCTCCCCGATGGTTGTGGATGGAAAGCTCATATTGCTCAACAGCCAAGACGCCGAAGAGCTTCCACCAGGCATCCAACCCGGCCAAGACGTGATGATTGCTTTGGACACACAAACCGGAAACACCGTTTGGTCATCCGAGTTGCCAACGACGCGTGTGTGCTATGGCGTCCCTTGTATCTATGAGAATGGTGGCAAAAAAGAACTGCTCTGCAGCACGACCGGACAAGGAATGTTTTCCTTGGATTCGGCAACTGGGAAAGTGCTATGGAACCATGACTGCTTTACCCAACGCGTCTGTTCGTCCGCTTTACTGGTCGGCGATGTGTTGATTGGAACACACGGATCCGGTGGTGGCAGAGACAATCGATTGGTGGCTTGGGATGTTGTCAACAAGAAAGAACTGTTTCGCGTCAATCGAGCGGCGCCCTATGTCCCCACGCCTGTAGCCAAAGATGGTCTGCTCTTCTTGTGGAGTGATGCGGGCATCGTCTCCTGTGTTGAGATGAAAAGCGGCGAAGTGATATGGAGCAAACGGATCGGCAGCGACTACTCTGGTTCACCTGTGATCCTAGGCGATAAACTCATCAACGCCTCGCATACCGGTGTCGTAACTTTCCTTACCGCCGGACGCGAGTTTGTAAAAATCGGCGAGATCGAAACGAACCAAACGATCCGCTCGACGATTGCGGCGAACGGATCGCAAGTGCTTTTACGCACCGATTCCGAATTGTGGGTTATTCGATAGCTGACGCATCCCAAAGATCTGCGGATGAACGTGTCCCCATGGCACCCCAAGCTCCATATTGGCTTGGATTGCTGGCGGCGGCTCCTGTATCAGCTGCAGCCGGGGCCATGAGCACTGAACTGCCTGAATCGATGGAATTGGGAATGTAGCGAACGCCACAATCCAAAAACAAAACGTGTACGCCACTGCCGTGATAACTGCTCGATGAGATCAGTGCGGACGACGAGTCATTCGATTGCAGACATGACGCACTGTTCGGCGGCAAGATCGTCATAAATGCCGAGAACGCTGGCGCTCCGTCTGCCCAACGGATACCTTGTAAATGTGCAACGTTGGGCTCGTCCGACGAATTGTATCGATCGCCCGAGGCTTTGCTGCGGCAGTTTGACGGAAAGAAAATGGCGGTGCCACTATTGAGCACAGCCCCACCCTGCACCCGCATTTTTCCTTGTCCTGTGGAAAGGTTGCCGCTGGGTGACGTTCCAATCTCCCCCATTGCGATCGTATAGGAAGTCCCATCGGTCGCTTCGACCAGGCGCCGAGGGTACCGGCCTTGAAACATCCCCCGGTTTTGTGCCGGAGTCCAAGCGCCAGAATTGCCATCGATGGTATCCCCATAACAAAATGCATAGTTGGTACGGCCAGAGCCGTCAGGCCCCCAACTTGCATCAGGGTTCATGCGTCCAGGATCGGACGGGCAACGGAAACTGGACAACTGCGTGCGCCAAGGTGTATACGTGCCGTTAGGTCCCATGTCCCAAGGGGCTTGCGGATTCGTGAAAGATCCAAACCCATTCTCGATCTGAGCATACAAGTTATTGGCCTCGAGCATCGGCAAAATGGATACCAAGCCGGATAGTCGCCCGATGACCGGTCGCGTTTCATCACCGAGCGGATCACCTCGATAGCCACCGACAATACCGGGGCCTCCCCAACCATGTGGCAAACGCCGGAACGATGATTCGTAATTGAGCAATGCCAAGCCGAGTTGACGTATGTTGTTGCTGCACGACATACGCCGCGCTGCTTCTCTCGCTGCTTGAACGGCTGGTAATAGCAATCCGACGAGTACGCCAATGATCGCAATAACCACTAGCAGTTCCACCAGCGTAAACGCCGTTCGAACTCTTTTTTGCATGGTAGAAACCTCTCAACGGGAAAACGAGAAGATAAGGGAGGAGGTGTTTCCGGTGCCTTGCCTCAAGGTGATTCTAGGACCATCTACCTGCAAAAGGCCAAGCTTTTGTTTGACTTAACCGACGAAATCTTGATCTCCAGTACAAATGCTATCGCCAAGTCTCTTTGCGGCAGCATTCGTTCCTTTGTTTGAACGACTCCGCTCCGCTAACCCCAGAAGCCGGGCCGAGGCGGAACACGAATTCGTCCAATCCGGACTCGAAAACCAAATGTCCACCCAAGCTTAGGCCGCTTATCCGCCATTCGCAAACCGCAATTCGAGAATAGACAACATTATGGCTTTTTAGGCGGTAGCTTTACCGATCGTGCCCACGTCGTCGATTGCGGACGCTTCATTTCGACACCTGCTGCGAATGAAGTCCCTGCCAGTAGGGATGAAGACAACATGGAAAGAGGAGAATGTAAATCGTCCGATGCGATGCCGTTAAGCCCTGCGAATCCTTTCGCGCATCGGGGGATTTACCGAAAACGATGCATCGGAAATATCTGGAGCGCCGCAGCGTACCCACAACACGAATCGACTGGTATTGCGTTTCTAGCCCATTTTGGCAACACTCCCCAAGTTGACATATATCGTTGCAAGCATGGACGTTTGCGCGATTGGGGTCGAATATTCAGAAGGATCTGAAACACCATGATGTTCCATCACTACGCGCGGATCGCATCCGCCGTGTTCGCTATCTGCTGCTGGTTCCATGCCCCTTTGAATGCGGCGTCGACAGGTGACTGCATCGCGCTCGAGTTCACGTCCAGCAACTCTGCATCCTGCGATAAAATGAGCTTTGCAACCGAGCAAGCGATACGGGATGGATGGGTTGTTCGGCGAATTGACCCGAAGGCCGACCCACATGCCGCAAGTCGTTGGCTGGTTCAGAATGTTCCAACGACCGTTTTATTGCGTAACGGCCGAGAAGTTGATCGAATCCTTGGACCTGTCCCCTATTTGGAACTTCAAAAACGGCTAACTGCGGCATCCTCTGTTGATAGCATGCGAGACAATGCAGATCGCCGTCGAGATCGCGAACCATCTGATTCGCCCATCGTGAGGGGGCAATCGCAACTTGCGTCTGTTGCCATGTCGGGTCGAACCCCTGTCCGCTCCGATAGCTCCGCCATGGAGCCACTCGGAAACGACCCGAGATACCAATCGATCCCTCGGTCCGACAAACTCACACCCATGCCAGGAAGTTCGACTCCGCGGGACAACAGGGCAAATGCTCAGGAAGCAACAGTACGGATTCGCGTTGAAGAACCACAGCTTGAAGGTGTGGGTACAGGTACGATTATCGACTCCGTCAACGGAGAAGCGTTGGTGCTTACCTGTGGACACTTGTTTCGCGAGAGCCAAGGGAACGCAAAGATCACGGTCGAAACATTCATCAATGGTCAAGTGCAGTCGTACCCAGCAACCTTGATCGATTATCAAGCGAAAGAATTGGACATCGGGCTGATCTCATTTAGGCCAACCACCCCCGTGTCAGTCGTTTCCTTGATCCCTGTAAATCGAAAACTCTCGGAAGGCCAACCTGTTTTCAGCTGGGGCTGCGATCGAGGTGCTGCTCCGTCGCGAATGGATTCTCGCATTACGAAATTGAACCGATACGTTGGTGCACCAAACGTAGAAGCCGATGGGCTGCCTGTAGAGGGGCGTAGTGGTGGGGGATTGTTTGATGACCGAGGCGAGTTGATTGGTGTCTGCTACGCTGCCGACCCAAGCCTCAACGAAGGGCTCTACAACAGTGCAGAGGTAGTCTATCACCAGCTTGCGAAACTCGGATTGCAAAGGCTGTTCAACGAGCGTGAAGATCGCCCTAATCCGGTATTGGCCTCCGATTCGAGAAGCCGTCAGAATGTTCCGTACAACTCGACAACTCCAGGCTTTTCCAATCCGACCGAGCCATCGGTGGCAGAGCTCACCGTTGTTTTGCGAGATCGCGATGGCAAAGAAAAGCAACATCGCATTGCAGAACCTTCGCCGCAATTGCTGCAAGCATTGCGTGAAAACCTGTCAAGACAATAGGCAATTAGCCAGGTACGCACCCGTATCGCAATTCGCTTTTCGTGAGCGAGCGGCATCGAGGTCAACTGCGCGCAAGCGTTGCGTTCATTCAGGTATAAGCTCCAGACAGACCACTTTGTCGGCGCCACGGACATACAGCAGCCCGTGCGAAAGCACCGGTGGAGCCCAGCAAGGAGTTGACACGAGTGGCTTGCCATCTCGCGAATCGCTCGTGGTTGCCAACGACATCTCTGAGACAACTGTACGGCGACTCGGTTCCAGCTGTATCAATTGCAGCAATCCAGACTCACCAAGCATGAGGGCATGGCCATCCACAAGCAAGCCTGTCATGCGATCCCGATTTCTATCGGTCCACTGGACCGCGGTAGAAAGTAGATTGTCCCCTTGTGGAGTTTCGGAGAGCTTGATGCAACGCAAATCGGTATCGGGTTCATTGCGCCCACTGCTCGCGTAAAGATAGTCACCATCTAGCAAAGGGGTAGACCAATGCGCACGTAGCACTTGCTCTTTTCTGCTTGTGCCATCCTGCCAAAGCTTTGAAAGCCCACGCTCACCGAGCCCCAGCAGCACACTGCCTCGTTCATACGTTTCCGATAACAATATGTTTTGACGCCACACGATAGGTGAAGCTGCGTTCACACTTTCAAGCATTTTGGCTCGCCAAGGAAAAAACGCTTCTTTGCTACCGTCTGCGGGATCGAAAGCCAACAGCCCTTCTCGAACAAATGCAAGGCACACATTGCGACCATGAATCTCTTGGATCACGGGCGCCGAATAACTGGCTAAGTAGTTGCCAACGCGATACAGCTCTTTGCCGCTGTTTTTGTCAAAGGCAACCATCGCGGAACCTGACGGTTTCGCGATCGACATATCTTGGTTTCGCTGCGTGACGGGGCTACCACCGACCATGACGAGCAGTTTGTCTTGGTACACCAATGGACTAGCACCTACGCCGAAGAAATTCGGCAACACGTTGTAGGTGTCATTCGTGTTTTGACTCCATCGCTCACTACCGTCCGCGATAGAGAGGCATGCTAATTTCCCTGCAACGCCATAAACATAAACACGGTCTCCGTCCACGACTGGGCTGCATCTAGGGCCGTTGTTGTATCCATATGCGTCTCGATACTCGACGGCCGACTCCCATTTCCAGAGAAACGAGCCCGTCTCGGCATGGTAACACGTTAATCGTTCCTTGTTTCCGAATCGATCGAACTGGAACCAGCGACCTTGAGATGCGACACCATTTCCATAGCCGACACCTGTATCCGCGGTCCATTTGACACCCAATCCCGACGCGGGCCAACGCTTGATTATGCCGGTTTCGGTACTGCGTGAATCGTAGTTGACCCCAAGCATTCGAGGCCAGTCTTGCCCTTTTTGTCGCGTCCACAACGAAGAGGCAGCCTGAACCTCCTCGTAGGAAATCGTGTCAGCTCCCCGAATTGCGCCCACATAGGGCAGGGGCGGCAGAATTCCGGTAACCAGTAGGAAACAAATAGATGTCGAAAAAAATCGCATCGCGAGATACTCTATAGACATGGAAGATTTGATCATCAACGAACATTTGGCCATCCCAGCAGGCGAACTGCAAATTCTGTTTGCGCGGAGCGGCGGGCCAGGTGGCCAGAATGTAAACAAAGTAAACTCAAAGGCCACCCTTTGCTGGGATGTTGCCAACAGCACGCTATTGTATCCGCCATCGATGGCTAGATTGAAGGTACTCGCAGGAAGTCGACTTACAGAAGCTGGTATTTTGCAGATTACCAGCCAAGTCCACCGCGAGCAGACCAGAAATATCCAAGCGTGTCGTGAACGCTTGAAAAACCTCGTCTTGGAAGCAATGAAACCTCCGATGATTCGCAAACCCACGCAGCCGACACGCGGTTCTCAACGCAGACGACTGAATGAGAAAAAGATAACGGCAGCCAAGAAACAAGGACGATCCTCGAATAGCTGGGACTAACTCACGCCGCTCCCATTTCCTCAGGTGATTCTTTGCTTACTCGATCGCGAATCCGCAAAACCTTGTTTGTCTTTTCCTGCGTACTAGGCGTTTTGCTAGTTCGAGGAATCATACGTGAACAATCTTGGCAGGAATGCTTCACATACGCCGCAACATGGGCGTCTGTCTCCTCTGCGATTTATCTAGGAAGCAGCCTTCTCCCAATACGCAAATGCCAAACATGCGTGGCTTGCGAAACTATTTCGCCAACGCAAAAGCGGATATAGCTCACCCAAATCGCCACACGCCGAAAGGCAGCAAACGGTACCTACCTTCGAACGGATCTGCGTTCGGCAAGAGACCTAAGTGTGTCACCGTTAACGCAAGGCATTCGTTGAGAGTCGTTGCGAATGCCTTGCGGATACACTTTTAGACGGAGGTAAAGACCTGTAACTTCGACAGCTACAGGACAAAAAAATCATCCGGCAAATCGATCACGCACGGACTGCCGCCAGCAATGGGAGCCGGGATAGTAAGAGGGGTCAATTCGAGGTCAGTATAGGCCGGCGGAATCTGCAAAACTTCCGCTCCCAATGACTGCAGCGTGACTCGGCATGTAGCTGCGGGATTAAGTGTCGGCCTTTTCGGAACAGGAAACAGGTAAAAGGCCTCCGTCGACGAGCTCGTTCCAGCCAATACCACCTCCCAGCGTTCCCCGGTGTTTTGTGCGAGATTCAACTGGATCTCTGCTAGGGTTTGCCCCTTGTACCTGACGCAAGCCTGAAAATCGGATGTCGGCTGCTGCAATTTGGACTCGCAGCCAATCAACAGCCCAGCGACCAACAATACTCCCCATTTCATTTGCACGGTATTTACTCCTCGACCTGAGCGATATCACCCGCGTTCGCAGTATGCAATGCGATATGAATCGTACGGTCGATGCTTTCGCTCAGAATCCGCACACTTGCGTCGCCAAAAACAACGTTCGCCCCGCCCGCGTGCATGCTACGTGGTCCGAACCAGCCTCTACCATGCGCATTGACATCCGGGATTCGACTGTTGGGAGTCAAATATCCATTGGTAATTACAGCGTAGGGTACACCCCTTATCCAACTCTCCCCGCGGAGACCTCGCCAACTTGTCAGCGTCATTACGATCGCAGAAAGATCCGGATCTCGCACCGTAGCCCCACCGCTAGTAAAACCTGGTGTACCTGCTGGATTGATACCGAGACTCCATGAACCGATACTGCGATGCGGAGCTTTAGGCATAGCGCCCGTCGTATTGACTTTGCTTCCTTTTAGCGTCTCGGACATCAAGACTGTTTGACTCAAACCGTCGGTGCAAACAGCCAAACGTGCAAACGAGTTTTCCCAAACCAGTCCATCGGTTCGGTAGCGATCGTCATAATTCGTCCCAGTCCCGCTTCCACACGAATACATGTAGTTCAGCCCCGCAATCTTCGTTTGCGTCATGTCGGACAAGACGACGTCAAACAATGCATCGGAAGGATCACTGGGGCATTGAAACAATGGCAAAACAGAGCCTGCTGCAAACGCATGAGCCGGGTTCAATCTCGCGGCAAACGCTGGCCCCAAGTAAAGAGGAACCCGGTAATCGATCAAGTTCGAGAGATTCGACTGCTCAACATAGGGCAAGATGCGAGCTTGAGGCGAAAAAGAACTGGAACCGGTCAACCCCGGTATCCGCTTGAAGGCCGACTCATAATTGAGCGTAGCCAGCCCAATCTGGCGGATGTTGTTCGAACATTGCATCCGACGCGCAGCTTCGCGAGCCGCTTGCACCGCAGGAAGCAGCAATCCAACCAAGATTCCGATAATCGCAATCACCACCAGTAATTCAACCAAAGTAAAAGCACGGCGAAAACGCCTCACACCACAAAAGCAACCAAATTGCATATAAGCACCAAACCCATTAGAAAGCACGGCTTTTTGATTAAAAAAACCAGAAACTTAACACGCACACGATATGCACTAGCAAAATACTACCGAACACCGACCGTATTTGCAACTCTGTTGCAAATAAAAACAGGATGGCGTTTTTTTGCTGCGTTTTTTGAAAACTTGTGGTAGTCTTGAATGCCCAATTCCCGC
>CAIXME010000349.1 GCA_903920425.1 uncultured Pirellula sp.
CTCGCCACGCAAGCCAATCATGACGATCCAAGGCCATAGGCATCCGATGCCGCATAGTGCCGCGATGGCGGCCAATCCCAAAAAGGCCTGTGCCGAGACGTATATTCCAAGCAGCAAAGAAGCGAGCATGGCCAATGCAAACCAGCCTATAGGACGCTTCAGCCAATATACGTACGCGTTTGCCCAAGGGCAGAAGTCGTGTTGCAACGATTTCCCCAAAAGATCCCATGTCTTCATATGCGTTCAACGATTCCAGCGATATCCAGAGAGCCAAATAGATCAATGATGCAAGGAAGATTCCATGGCGATTGCCTAAATCGATTCCCAATGCAAAAACGAATGCTCTAGCGATCGAAAATGCTCGATCAGCAGGATCCTGGCGGTGCTCGAGATTGAAACCAAGCTGTGGTTTCTGAGCATAAAGATGGAACGTGCGGTGATGCAAATGCAACACATGATTCGGAAGCTGCAATATTGGACTCAATGATGAATCCGCACGAGAGAGTCGTCAGCAGTTTGCAAACAGAACAAACCCCTACAAAACCAACTTGCCTCAACGATTGCGAGTCACGATTCCCGTCCACTTTGGACCGCGTTTCATGCGAACTCGGTCTACCTAACTTATCTGCATGATGGTGATGATCGTGATGGCAGCCATGAGCATGTCCCGAATGCGAATGGGTTTCCCCATGGTCAACATCCGATTGGTGATGAGCCTCCGCTCCGCAATGGCTTGATCCGCAATCAAAACCTGGAACGAAATGCAACCCTTGCCCCAAAAAAACGAAAAGCCCGTATACGCTGATGTTCAGCCATACGAGCCATTTTTTCGTTTGAGTATTCAAAGGATTTGCCTCAAAAACAAAAAGCTATTGCCAACTATTTCTGAGTTTAATCGATTTGCGTTGCTTATGCAAAAGGTTTGCAAGAGAAAAGCGTGGTCCTTTGTTTGATTTTTCGTCGAATCACCGATTTCGGTGCGTTTCCGCAGCTTTCCGCATCAACGCGACGCATTCTAGACGGTACGCATTTCCGACCGTGCTTTGTTCGGCACGCTCAATCATGCGCCCCCAATCGGCGTTAGGAGCCATTTTGCTTTGTCGCAGTAACAGTCCGAATTCGGCGACTGCTTCTGCCCATTGCATGTCAAGATCCGCGGCTGGACGGTCATCTTTCCCCGCATCCTTGAGAACGAACTCTTTCATCACGCTCGTGCTCCCCTCGGGTTCTTTGTATCGAACCTTGAGCGTCAGCAATTCATCTGAGAAAGCGTCGTTACCCTGGACGACCGGAGCCGCACTGGCTGGTTGCGATGCAGCCTGGTACTTGGATGTTTCGGAGCTCGCAGCGGGCGTCTCCGAATTGCCGACCGGTACGATTTCGTACAAAGCTGTGACGCGATGCCCTGCACCTATTTCGCCAGCATCCTTGGCGTCGTTTGCAAAATCTTGGTTTGCCAATCGACGGTCGTCGTAACCGATCAGGCGGTAGCTCGCAATCTTTTGAGGATTGAAGTCCACTTGGATTTTTACATCCTTGGCAACCGTAACCAAGGTGCCCGAGAGCTGCTCGACCATCATGCGTCGAGCTTCGATCTCGTTATCGATCATTCCGTACACGCCGTTCCCTTGGTTGGAGATCTTCTCCATCATGGTGTCGTTATAGTTGCCCATTCCAAAGCCGAGGCAGGTCAAGAAGACATTGCTCTTGGCATTCTGTTGCATCATTTCAACCAACGCTTGATCACCTGTCACTCCGACATTGAAATCGCCGTCGGTGCACAAAATTACGCGATTGATTCCACCCGGTACAAAGTTCTCTTTAGCGATCGAGTATGCCAACTGGATTCCTTGTCCGCCGTTGGTAGATCCGCCTGCGTTCAGATGTTCAAGCGAAGACAAGATGGCCTGCTTCTCGGAGCCCGCAATGCTTGGCAGTACGCAGCCTGCCGCTCCGGCGTACACCACGATCGCGACTCGGTCATTTTCAGTCAACTGATTAGCAAGCAGCGACAAGGACTTCTTGACTAGCGGCAATCGGTTGGGCTGGTTCATCGATCCCGACACATCGAGCAAGAAAACGATGTTCGCTTTTGGACGAGCTGATGCAGCCACTTTTTTCGCTTGTAGTCCGATGCGAACAAGCTGATGCTCAGGGTTCCATGGGCAACGATCTATCGCCATATGAGAAGCGAAGGGCGTGTCGTCCTTGGGGCCTTCGTAGTCATACTCAAAGTAGTTGATCATCTCTTCGATACGCACCATATTCGGAGATGGCACCGCACCGCTTTGCGACAAATACTGCCGTATCTTGGAATAGGAAGCGGTATCGACATCAATGGAGAAGGTGGAAAGAGGTGATTTATCCGTGACCAAGAATGGTGACTCCACCAATGCTTCGAAGCGATCGTTGTTCTGAGGGTTTGTTCCCCTGTACCTAAAGAATCTATCTGGGACATTTGCACGCAGCTCATCGGGCAATCTAACGCCATCCGCAACTTCCAGCTCGCTCCAAAAGTGATCTCTTGCAAAATCTGTGTTAGCAACGGGAGAATCCTTGGCTTCCGAAGCAGTGGGTGATGCACTTCTACCCATCGATTCATTACGCTTCACGAGTTCCTCTGATGATGGTTTGCCTTTCCCTGAACCAGGTATCGCGATGCCACCACGTTGGTTCCCAACATCAAGGGAGCCATCGGAAGAACCCGCGCCCAAGCCGTAACCACCACCTCCAGCACCTGGCAAGCCGCCCGAAGGCATTTCTACGTCGCTCGGGCCCAAACCTCCGCTGCCGCCGCCGTAACCTGCTGGCATCCCTCCGCCGCCGCCATAGCCTGCTGGAGGGCCAACCGTTGCACCTGGTGTGCTGCCTCCCAAGGCCGACATGGCCGCGGGATCAATGGCTTTACCTAAGCTAGCGGGTGCAACTGAGGCAAGCTCGGCCGTCGAGTTTTTGCCGGTTTGCATGCCTTCAAGGACCATTTCAGTTACATCCGCAGGCACCCCCGCGGTAGAACCATCATCAAGCAGCCTCTTCTCACTTTGGCGAATTCCGCCAGCACTATCTTTACCAACGATGGGGGCTCCATCGCCGCGAGCGGGACTGGAACCTTTACCGGCCGAAAGCCCTGCGAGAGCATCATAGGGCGTCGACGTTGTCGGGCTGGCGGATAACGCTACCGACTCATGCATGGACGCGGTGCCTTGAACGCCTGCGCTTAGCCCATTCTCACTAGCCGTGTCGCTCGGACTGCCTGCTTTGGGCTCTTGGTTACGTTTCTGCGCGCCAAGCTGGCTCTCTCGTTCAAACCCAGTTGAATCTGCAATGCGCTGAGCAGTCTGCGGGAGCAAGAAATAACCAATCGGAACCATTGCGGCAGTTGCAAGCAGCGCTGCAAATTGTTTGCGGCGGTAGAAAGGTAACTTGTTGACAAGCGGCGAGATGCTCTTTTGCGCACCGGACATTGCTAGGGTAGGTGCAGCAGTGGCAACGCTCGAAGCGAACCGATCCACTACCTGCGCGGACTGCTCCGGCGCAAGCGCGACCTCTTGCATCGAGGGTTCAAGCACAGCAGTGACCGCGCCCAGCATTTTCTGTATCGCCGCGTATTCACGCTGAAGCGTTGGGTTGCCGTCTAATGCGGCTTGCACTCGGTCTCGCTCAACGGGCTCTAGCTCACCTAGCGCTAACGCTGTTAGCAGCCAAGGTTCGATGGGGATCTCGTTTGTCGTAGGAAGCTCGGGGTTCATAA
>CAIXME010000350.1 GCA_903920425.1 uncultured Pirellula sp.
CGTTTCCGCTTTCGCGTTCGTACCGATTCAACACGTTAAATCCAATGATATGCAACCTGCTCCATCGTCCTTCATTCCGTTCCTCGCCGGATTCGTTGTTTTTATCGTCCTATTCATTTGCGGAAACTTTCCGATTGCATCCTCAGGTTCTGCAACAGCATCCAAGGAAGTCGATTGAACTTGGGCTCGTAATGCGTAATAATGGGACGCATGTGCTGCCATCGAACGACCGTTTTGATTGGTGATAAGTCAACTGCTCGATCTTTGGGCCCACCCATTTGTTGCAATGAGAAGTGGGCTCTAAGTTCATCGGTGACTGCTGGCGTTCGTAGGTGCAGGGAGGGAGTAATCAGATGGATGATGAGCTTATGGAAAAGCCAATAGATGTTGATCTACTATTCAGTACGCGTCCCGAGCTATTCCCGCACCCGATACCAACTTTGGAAAAAAGGCGAACAACGTTTGTTGGCGAGCGAGTCAAGATCGCGATTGGAGTTCGGGAGGAGCAACGACTTGTTTCTAGCCGCTGGCTCATCGTCGAATCGATTTCACGCGATGAGCATGACTTGCAGATAGTCGGCCGAAGTTGGAAGCCTTACTATGAAGACGATTTTTGCTACAGGTTTGGTGCCGAAAATATCTACCGTATGGAGCCTAGGAGATTCTATCTGTGGGGATCCGGTGGAGTTCCGATTGCAATGCGCGGCGGTGAGGGCCAAGACGAACGAACCCCTGGTCGTCCCATGGATGCACAGGAACAGTACATCGAAGAATGCGAGAATGTGGTCTTGGAATTTACTGCTCTGGGAACACAGGCTGCAGAAGCGAAGTACCGGGAGCTGGCATCACAGAACGCAGACTGGCCGTCCTTTGACGCGCTGAAGTGATACAAACGACAAACCAACGATTGAGCATGAGGAGCGTTCAGGTACACTGACAATGCATTGATACACACCGCAGCTGGGTGAATCGAAGAGTTCTGTTGTAAAGCAGGCACCTGCAATTGAATGCAGTCTCGGGTATCGACATGGTACAGCTTCTACGTAGGGCACGAAGAGCACGAAGATGAAGGTTTGGGATGCCTTGTTGCTTATCTAGGTGGCAATTTGCGGAAATATGCGAGTGACTGCTGATGAGCATAGATATGAAGAAACAAGAATCGATCATCAAGCGTCTTGATCTTGGTTTTCCTTCGTGCCCATCGTGTCCTTCGTGGTGAAAAATGATGCTATCTGTCGGCACCTGGACGTTCTAATGCTACTGGGGGATTTGCAGAAAACAATAAGATGCACCTAAGTGCGAATTGTAATGGGAGAGTGCACTGAAGGACTTCTGATCCGGGGAGCTCGGAATCTATGGTGCAACCGGCAGTCGAAGGAGATTTTTACCACGAAGGGCACGAAGAACACGAAGATGAGTTCGAAGTTCTGCCCGATTTTTACTCTGTGGTTCCGCTTGTGTTCATCACGATAGAGCGGTGAGCTTGATCTATTTCGCCCATCAGAGTTGGACGCTGCTTAATCATCGCACACCCAGTGCGGGGCTGGGTGTGGTGTAGAAGCTACTATGCACGAGTGACTTTGGTCTACTAATGCAACCTACGCAGCGTGGCGTAACGCAGCGTGATCGACTGCGGTGGCTGGCAATGGGATCGAGACCAAGTTACCACCTGGTGTTGCCGATGCAAAGATTGTGGATTGGGCGTGGCACAATCGAGGAAGCCAATCTGCGATCGCTTTTCCTTGTGCGGAATCGGTCCCGTATCCACCGTCGATGATGATCAAGTCGCTTGGAAGAACCGTGTGCGCGACTCGAGCCAACGCGTTGCTCGGTTCGCCTGGAATCAAGTGGGCTTTCACACCGTATTCCGAGAGCATCCGGTGAGCAGCCTTGAGGTTCATGTGCGGAACGCTCGGTCCGGCCGACTCAAAAGGGTCAACAGCCGCGTATCGCAGTTGCGAGACACCCTCAGGCAGGTTGCACAGCGAAAGCACTTTCTGGATGCGTTCTCCAGAACCGATACCGATTTCCAAGATCGAACCGATGGGCTTCTCAATGGCGTGGAGAAAGAGAGCACGTTGGCTAACAGGCTTGGATAAATAACGCCAGTAAAGACGTTGCGTCCAACTTAACCGAGCCATGATTCTCGTTCTCCGGTTGAGGGGTTAGTCCTAGGTTTCAAAGATCGAAAAGCCGCGTTCGGTGCTGGATTTTGCATCCGTGCAGTGTCCAACACCCGAATCGGCAATCTTGTCTTCCCATTCGATGCAACAGATCTCACCCGACATCCTTGTTGGGCGACAATCCTGCTGGGAGGACAGAAGCGTGGCAATTGCGAACAGATCAACTTTCTGGATTGCGAGCAGTCCAGCGTGTTGTTCCATCCACAACGCTCACTAATTGTTTCGACCGGAACAATAGAAAGAATTGATACTCCATGAATGCAGCCGCACAAACTGCCTAAACTTCCTGTTTTGACGAATGTAGCGGTTGGTTTATCCATGGATCTAGAGACCGTTGGTTGCATTAGGTTTCTGAGGGATGAGTGTCTGTTTTCGCAACCTAGCTTTCCAAGTGCCGTGTTTCCGGCGATTCTTGCCACGATCAGTGTGGCGTGATTCGATCACGAACTCGGTGAAAACGTCGCTCCTTGAGCGGCACACGGGCCCGGCGCGAGGGCCATCCGCCACAATAAACCAATCGAATCGCCGACGATGTCTGACGCATCTTCATCACCCAATTTCAAGCCATCTTCCATCGCCAATGCGTGGGCTCATCGACTGTTTTGGGAGCAGTGCGAGCGGCGACTTGCGATGTCGGCCACGCCGTGGATGCCATGGGAGATGGGGCCTCATGAATTGTTTGACACGTCGAACGCCTTGGGTGGAGCAAACGCTGCTTCCTATGACACCGGCATTCCACCGACGGTGGATACGCAGCCGCTCCCAAATATAGAAACACATTTAAGCGAAGCTCACTCGCAAACGGGCTGGAATCAAATCCATTCGCAGTACGGCCTTTCCGGAAAAGGACAAACGGTGGCTGTGATCGATAGCGGTATCGCTTTTGATCACGTGGCGTTAGGCAAAGGTTATGGCGCTGGCTATCGAGTCGTAGGAGGTTGGGACTTTGCTGAGAACGATGCGCGTCCCTACGACGATGCGCCGGCAGGATTTCACGGTACACACGTTGCCGGAATCATCGGTGCAAACGACGGCGTTCACTATGGCGTATCGCCTGATGTCGATCTGGTCGCGCTGCGCGTGTTCAATGATACAGGCAAGGGAGAGCTCTCTTGGGCAGAGAGTGCGCTCAAATGGGTGCATGATAACCGCAACGCGTTTGAGAACCCGATTACGACCGTCAACCTCTCGCTCGGTGCTGCTTGGAATTCGAGTACTGTCCCCAATTGGGCAACACTCGAGGAGGAGCTTGGGCAATTGCAGAGCGACGGAATCGTCGTGGTGGTCTCCGCTGGCAACTCCTTTCAACAATACAAAACATCTGGGCTTTCGTATCCTGCTGCTAGTCCGTTCGTCATTCCTGTTTCCAGTATCGATGCCAACGGGCAATTGAGCGACTTTAGCCAACGCGATGCTCGATCGATTGCCGCGCCAGGTCGGTCTATTGAGAGCACTGTTCCGGATTACTTCTACGGAAAAGATGGCATCGCAAACGATTGGGCTACCGCTAGTGGAACCAGTATGGCTTCCCCGTACATTGCGGGAGCAAGCGTCCTGGTTCGTGAAGCGATGGAGATGGTCGGACTTCAAAACATTACGCCTCAATCCATCTACGAACAGCTGCGATCAACAGCACAGTCGGTTTGGGACAACGTTACGCAGCAGAATTACATGTCGCTGGACCTGGATCGGGCAATCGAGAGTATCTTGCCAAAAGATCTCGTCGGTGATTCCCTGTCCACGGGACTTGCGACGACCATACAGTCCTCGTGGCAATCGGATGGATGGATCAATACTCTGACCGATGCCGATGCGTTTCGTCTCAATCCAACGCAGAGTGGAACCATTTCGGTCCAGCTGACTAGCGAGTACGTAGACTCCCCCGTTTTTGAGCTGTTACGAGGCAATAGCGAACAGTTGGTTCAAGCTGCGCAGGGGAGACTGACATTCTCCGTGTTGGCTGGCGAGTCCATTGGGCTGAGCGTTGGCGAACTCGATTCTATCGGACCCTATCGATTGAATTGGACATTCACGCCGTCGTCAACCAATGGTGAAACAGGAGGCGGCGGCACCGTCGCCCCGACGCCGATATCCAATTTGGGATCTGTCGACTTTCTGGAGCAATCCCTTTCGGGCAGTTCCCGGTATAAAGTGACCGCCGCGCATTCCGGCATCTATTCGGTCGTCGTCGATGCTGGCCAGCAACCGACCGGTACACTTCAAGTATCGCGTCCCGGATTCTCTGGTTCGCCGATTACCGATACCACATTAGAGAACAACCAATGGCGTATCGATCTCAATGTCACGCAAGGCCAAGAGCTTGAGTTTGTGCTGCCAGGAACCGCCAGCCGAAACGTGCATCTAGTCAATTTGGTACAGCAAAATGGTAGCCAGCTCAATATTTTTGGCTCCGACGCGGCAGATCGTGTTTCAATCGATCTAAGCA
>CAIXME010000351.1 GCA_903920425.1 uncultured Pirellula sp.
ATGGGTTGTGATGTTTGCGTTCAGTCTCGTTTTTAACCACAGAGACACAGAGGCACAGAGAAGTGTTGAAAGTGAAATAGATTTTTGACATCTCTGTGGCTTGGTGTCTCTGTGTGAGGCTTCCTGATCATTGCATTTAAGCCTTGATAGGATTCCTGCAAACGTCCAGGTCTGTCCGCAGGTCATCCGTTTTCTGCAACTTTTTTGATCTGGCGTTCCAGTCGACTGAGGACGTCTTTCATTTGGAACGAATGAAATCGTCCCAACGGAAATATGCGACCGATCCATGCAACCATTCGCCCTGCTGCAAGTACGTCTAGTTCGTATTGAATCCGAGTTAGATCCTCAACAGATTCTATTCTCCATTCGCCTCGCCCCTCGATGAACCCTCCGAAGTACTGCATGCGAATGCTGTTTGGTTCGTCCATCGACTCCACGCGGCAATAGAATGCGCGTCCACCCATTGGTCGCAATTGGAATGTGCTGCCCAAAAGCTCAGGTTCGAGATTCACAATAGACAGCCCAACGGACCTCGGCCACCAGTCGGGGTAGCTCGAAAAGTTTTCAAGTACCTTCCAAACTAAGTCCCGCGGAAACGGCACAATCAACTCGTCAGTTGCTATGATCGGAGTCATCGGTGGTGGGCCAAGAAGGAGAACTAAACTGAAGGGGTTCCAACTGCAGATGAATCGGGAAGCTGCTTGGGGAAAAAGTTTCATCAAAGGGTAGCTTCGTTCTTTAACGCATGTATCCTGTTTTACCGATGACCAATTCGATTAACAACGTCGAATATACAATTGAAATCTGTTTACCTGAGTTCTGCGATTTCGCGGAACCGAAAGAACCCTTTGAAATGAAACGATCAAAATGACCTGGCTCGTCTCTGCTTTCGTCGGAATGATTTCTGGCTTGGCTGGTTTATTCCTTGCTGGGTTGATAGCGATTGCGTGCGTATCGTGGTACCAGATCTCTAGCCGCGAAGGGGAGTCTGGATATTTTGTCATTTTCATAGCATTGTTCGGAGGATTCGTTGGGATCACCATCGGCTTTTTGACCGCACGGACGATCGCTTGGAGCATTGGTCCTGGGTTTGGTAGAGAGCTTTTGGGAGCAATGGTTGCGGTGCTCCTTGTATCGGCCACTTCGATTTTGATTTGCAGGGTGCTCGCTGATATCGCGCCCACGATAGACGGCCAGGAGCTTGATCTCCAAGTCGAATTTCGTTTTCCCGATTCCTACGGTCTTGATGAGCGTCCGAATGCGGATGGCGACTGGTTGTACACGTTTGCATCCTTGTCTGGAATGACTCGTCGCAAGGACTGCGTAGGAACAATCCAATGGGATGAATGCCGGTACGAAGAAGGGCAATGGATCGTGCCGACATGCGCATCGCTGTTTACGGAAAGAGGTAAACGCAATGTGATGCTTGCGCAACGCGAAGCGACCGAGGTGATGAGCTTCTTGTTGCCGTTACCTGCTAGACCAAGCGCAGAATATGAGCGGTGGAGCGATTGGATTCCCCGTCAACAAGCGAACGGTGAGCCGTGGCCCTCAAATAAGATGTCATGTCGCTTTCGCGTTCAAAAAATAGTTTCGCCGCCCGATCCGCAACCATAATCCATGACAATCACTAGTGACCAACAAGCCGAACTGAGCAAGTTTCCAATAGCATTGCAGGCTCTCGTTTTAGCAGAGTTGACTGCGGGCAACTCGGTCGTCGAGATGGGACATAGTTTTCCTGCTCCTCCGGTAGGTGCCTATTGCAAACTGGAACGCAAAGTCACCACTCGCGAACGGGCCTCTACCGGTGGTTTGCATTTTTACGAACGCAATAGCTCGATTTACTCTGGGGAGTTTACAGACGCAGATCGCTTTTACTTTGTGATCGAACCCGCCAATCCTTGGCCGCAAGAAATGGATTCTGATGAGGGCCGAAGTTCACCAAACCGTTCGCCCGCCGCAGGTACCCCTACGTCCGACACCCAAAACACTGTCGTCGCTCCATCAAAAGGTGGGGGCGGAATGAATGCAACCCAAAGGAGCGAACGTACTCGATCGAAAGGTACGAGCATCGCAAATACGAGCGTAGCAGGCACAAATCAAAACGAGTCTTGCCTGGGTGCAACCTATGTCTTGCACTTCCGAGATAAACGTACTCCGCTCGAAGTGATATTCGTATTGGAGCAGCAGGTGAGCCGCTTGTTCTCCATGGAGATGGAACAAGGTAAGTTGTGTTTTAGTGCCAATGCTGTGGTCGTCGGAGCGTTGTATCATTTCCGTTTGTGTTTCGAAGGTGCGTCGCCAGGCTACCATAGTTACTCTCTGACAATGGACGTCTCCTGGGGCAAGCAATCAGACGGAAATTTCGAGTACTACAGCAAAACATCCAAGAGTTGGTTTGAACTATGGACTCGTGATTTTCAAGCGTCGAATCCTCCACGTGAGCATGAATTCGACAAGAGTCGATACGCTCAACTGTGTGATGCTTCTTTTGAGGTACAGCGGCAAGAGAAATCTGTCCCGGAGATACAGCAATCTATCGTAGCCGAAATGAAAAGGGGTGCGAGATTTCGAACGTCACACAAAGAAGGCGGGACCAATATCTATTGGCGCGGCGATCGCTTTTTCCGCTCTGACTATGGTGACGATCCCGCCGAGCGACAGTTTACTGACGAGCTCTCATTTTTCACGATGCTACGGCAGTTCTGCTACTGGGATGTCGCACGCAATTCTGGTAGCGAACAGCTATCTGAAGGGGATGTCTGGCGACTCATTTTGCGTAGGATGGATCGTTAGCCAGTATCCTATTGTTGCTGAAGGTTTACGAGGCTCCTGAGTCATCCACTTTGAATCGCCATAAAGCCCTCCGTGCGAGCCTCGATTGGGGAACCGCTAGCGAGGATGGATATCACAACCCGTCGCGCTAGCGAGGGATCTACCAGTGCTAACACTCAATAATCAAGAGTTTTCACCACAGAGACACCAAGACACAGAGATTTCAAGAATCCATATTGCCTTCAACTCGTCTCCTGGCCTCCGCGTGAACTATCGAGTCTGAACGAGAAGATCTTAATCCGCTAAAGACTTAATCACCACGAAGGACATAAAGAACACGAGGAACTAAAAAGAAAACTCGGCACTAATTCTTCGTGCTCTCAGTGTTCTTCGTGGTGGATTAGTTTTGGCGTCAGAGAAGGGCAAACCAGAGAGACACGGGGACACAGAGATGTCAGGAATCCATTTCAATTTCAACTTTTCCTTGTGCCTCTACTGTCTTTGTGGTGAAAAACGAGCTTGAAACACAAAGACTACAACCCGAAGCGTTAGTTTTGAAGTTGCGCAGACTAGGCCCGGAGGGCCGGTATATCCAATGCCGTGGCTGATAAGCCACGTTTCGAAGACCAATCGAGAAGCAAGCCCTGAAGGGGCGACACATGACAAGAGTGTGTCGA
>CAIXME010000352.1 GCA_903920425.1 uncultured Pirellula sp.
GGTTGCCACTGGGCATGGTGACCCGCTCGCTTGGACTGCACAAGCTGAAAGAGACGGATTTGCTGACGGTCATCTTTACATCAGGATCGACCGGGAATCCAAAGGGGGTTCCATTGTCGTTGTTGAATGTGGCGTCGAACATCCAAGGCTTCGATCAGATGATCCGCGTGCTGGACTCAGATAACTTTCTGGGAATCCTGCCGTTCTTTCATTCGTTTGGTTTTACGGTCACCCTATGGGGTGCCATGACATTGCCTTCGTCCGCGTCGTATCATTACAGTCCATTGGATGCGAGGCAGATTGGCAAGTTGGTTGAGACCAACAAATCGACGGTATTGTTGGGAACACCAACCTTTTTGCGAACGTACATTCGTCGCATTGAACCAGAGCAGTTCAAATCCATCCAAGTGGTTATTGTCGGTGCTGAAAAAATGCCATTGGCTTTGACAGATGCCTTTGAAGAGCGATTTGGCGTCCGCCCAACCGAAGGGTACGGAGCCACGGAAACGAGCCCTGTAGCAGCGGTGAATTTGCCTCCTAGCAGAGCCACAACGACCGACAAAAACGCGGGGAACCGCGACGGCTCAGTGGGAAAACCTCTGCCAGGCGTAACAGCTCGGGTCGTTTCGCTCGAGGATGGTTCGGTTGTGGAAACCAATGTCGCTGGCATGATTCAGATATCCGGACCGAACATCATGTCGGGTTACCTTCATCAACCAGAGTTGACGGCCAAGGTAATCAAGAACTCGTGGTACGAAACGGGTGATGTTGGCTTTATCGATGACGATGGCTTTGTATTCATTACAGGGCGACAAAGTCGGTTCTCAAAGATTGGCGGCGAGATGGTGCCGCATATCCAGATCGAAGAAGCGATTATGTCGATTGTTGGCGAAAGCGAAGACGTCCTCAACGTTGGCGTTACGAGTGTGCCGGACGAAAAGAAGGGCGAGCGTCTGATCGTTTTGCACACAGCCTTAAACAAAACGCCAAGCGAAATCGTCAAGGCATTGTCGGCGATCGGATTGCCAAACCTCTTTTTGCCATCAGAGGATAGCTTTCTGCAAGTGGACGCGATTCCCGTTTTGGGAACTGGTAAGCTTGATTTGCGTGGACTGCAGCAATTGGCCAAAGAGAAATTCGGGAACAAGTGAACCACATGGCGGATCCAACATTACCGGCCGATAAGGCAGAGCTCAAAGCATTGACTGACGAGGGTGGAGGTCGTGGATCCATCTTGTCGGATCGATCGTTTTGGGGGATTGCGATATCGCAGTTCTTCGGTGCGTTCAATGACAACCTCTACAAGCAATTGATGTTGCTATTGGCCATACCGGCACTCAATGCGGATATAAGTGAGGATTCGCAGGGGTACGCAACGGCTTTGTTTGGTTTGCCATTCGTATTGCTCAGTGGGTACGCTGGCTTCTTGTCCGATCGGCACAGCAAGAGCCGCATCATTGTGATTTGCAAGTTTGCGGAGATCGTCATCACGTTGTTAGCCGTCGTGGC
The DNA here is from genome assembly GCA_903920425.1 of uncultured Pirellula sp. Taxonomy (GTDB): domain Bacteria; phylum Planctomycetota; class Planctomycetia; order Pirellulales; family Pirellulaceae; genus JBKCUI01. The sequence continues at coordinate 1,510 of CAIXME010000352.1, forward strand.
GTTCCTATCGTATGCATCACTTGGCGATTTAGGGACATGGACCGTGCTGTTGCTGATGGGTGTGCACAGCACGTTCTTTGGGCCAAGCAAATACGGCATTCTGCCGGACATCGTTAGCAAGAGTGAACTGCCCCGAGCAAATGGGCTGATATTGATGTCGACGTTCCTAGCGATCATTCTTGGTGTAGTTACGGCAGGTGTTTTAAAGGACTTGCTCGTGACAGAAAACGCCGATGGGACATTGAACTTTAGCCGCCTCTGGATTGGCTCGTTGATATGCACAGGGATTGCGGTCGTCGGCACGGTTACGTCACTGATGATTCGCTATACGCCGCCGGCGCAGCCCAATGCGGTTATGGCTGTGTCCGACTTGGGAATACCTAGGCAGATACGAAGCTTGTTGATGGCGGACAAACCTTTGTTGTTTGCAATCATCGTCTCGAGCATGTTTTATGTGGTTGCCGGCATTGTGATGCCAACGGTAAATAGTCTTGGAAAACTGCAACTGAAATTGACTAGCGATACTGCCGTTAGTGTGTTGACCGGCGGACTTGCCATCGGAATCATCGTGGGTGCCGTATTGGCGAATATCGTGCTCAAGAAGATGTCGCCATCGAAACAGGTCACCTTGGGCACCTGGGTAATGTTTTTTGCTTTGTTGGCGCTCGGTTGTTGGCGCGGAGGCGGAGTGCACTTGCTCGGATATTGGGGGGCGTTGGCCGGCTTGATTGCAACCGGGTTGGCTGCGGCGGTTTTTATTATTCCGTTGCAAGTGTTTTTGCAAAAACGCCCGCCGGCGGAGCTTAAAGGGCGGATGATTGGGACCATGAACTTTGCCAACTTTGTCGGGATCCTGATCGCTGGACCTCTGTATCAGATTTTTTTAAAGATCGCGAGCATGTCAGGCTGGCCGGTTTCTGCAGTGTTTTGGATGTTAGCTGGACTTTTGCTCCCAATCGCGATCGCCTACCGACTTCCTGAGAATGAAACATGAACCAGTTGTGGACATTTCGGCAACCATGACAGATAATGTTGGGTAGGCTTTGGCTTGTGTATGCCGAAATGGTTTAGCGTTTTTTTGCTGACGTGAACGTAGTTTTTCTGGAGATTCGGGATATGTACAAGTCCTTGGCACTTGTCGGATGTGTGGGATCCCTCTTTTTCGTTCAGGGGTGTAGTAAACCCGCACCGGAACCTGCAGCGGTCGCTTCAGCACCCGCTGCTAGCCAGCCCGCTCCAGCTGCCCCTGCACCGTCGGCTCCGGCCCCTTCTGCTCCTGCTTCTACCGCCCCAGCTCGACCGTCAGCTTCAGGCCCAACCGGGATCGCTGGCGGAAACTCATCCGCATCGGATGGTGGTCAGGAGCCAGCGAACACGCCTCCAGCTCCAGCTCGCTCACGTCCAACCGCAGCCGGCCCTGGAATCACTGCGAGCTCTGGTGGAGCCCCTGCTGCAGGAACGGGTCGCCCTAGCGCGGCAGGTCCTGGCATCAACCCATCCGCGGGCGCGGGTCCTGGTGCTCCGGCTTCTCCTGCAGCCGCTGGCGGACCAGCAGGTCTGCTCGGTAATTTAGGAAATGCATTCGCCAGCGCACCACCGGTCCAAGAAAAGCTAACACTAAAAGATCGCGCTGTTGCTGCTTTCCAAATGGGCAACACGGCTCGCGCATACAAACTACTAGAAGCCTACGCATTGCACGTCACCGACGAAGAAGCGTTGGAAATACTGAAAGACTATCGCTGGTCTAGCGCTACCAAAAAGCCGCAACTCGGCTTGAACATGGCCGTCGGAGTCACCCTAAAGAATCCCAAGAATGCACCTGCGATTTCTCCCCTCGGTTCAGAACCAGCCAGTGTTAGCGGTGGGGCTGCTGGTGGTAGCTCCTTCTCGCGAGGCAGCGGAACCCAATCCGGTGCCAAGCCTGCAGGTATTACGGCATCCGGCGTCACAAGCTTGGCACAAGCCACGGGCGTATTCAGTTCCTCTTTCATCGAGGAGTTTCGCAAGAAGCATGACGAAGGCGCTTGGACAGTAGCATTCAAAGAATACAGCCTCGGCACGCCATCGCAAGGAATCTCCGGTGCAGGTTCCAGCATGGTCGGTTTCGGTGGTGGTTCGACCTTTGGAGGCAGCACACCCGGTGCGACCGACGGCCCTCCAGCAGGTTACGCCGGCGGCGGCACTTCACAGCCCCCCATGGCAGCAGGCGGTCCACCAGCTGGTTATAACGGCGGTGGTGGCGGGATGCAGCCAGGATACGGAGGAACCAGCGGTCCACCAGCGGGATACAACGGCGGTGGCGGAGGGATGCAACCCGGTTACGGCGGTTCCAACGGACCACCAGCAGGTTACAACGGAGGTGGCGGTGGGATGCAGCCAGGCTATGGAGGCTCGAACGGCCCTCCTGCAGGATACAATGGTGGAGGCGGTGGAATGCGTCCAGGTGCGGGCTCGCCAAGCGGCCCACCCGCCGGCTACAACGGCGGTGGCGGTGGTATGCAGCCAGGCAGCCCCTCCGGTGGTAGTGGTGCTCCATTGCAGTTTCGCCGTCGCCAAGGTAGCGGGCTAGATGATGGAGGTGGTCCGCCACCCCCAAATACGCCAATCAATGCGGTCGGTCCAGGCAGACCAGGAACCGGATTAGGTGGTGGCGCCGGCCCGCTCGGTGGAGACATGCTCTCGATGGGACCCGATGCTACGCTGCCGCGAGGACACGTTCCGCTCGCCCCATGCTTGACCTACATCGGCGCAGACGAAGCCAACAAACTGATCAAGAAAGCAGTCGAAGATGGTTTCGATGGACTCTTCATTTTTGAGATCGAGTTGGATGTGAACCGCGTTGTTGGCAAGGTGATCAACGATACGCGAATTCGTGTTTTGCTCCCCAAAGAAAATGTCAAAGAGACCAAAGCCATCTTCTCGTGCAAGCGGTTGAACAACATCCAAGCATCGAAAAGCGTCGCAAAGGGTGAATCGGATGGAGTGACGGATGCAGTCGAACTGACCGTCAAGAAGACCGAAGAAGGTTTTGCCTTGCAATCGATTCCCGCTGCGTTGACTCCAGAAATCATTTCTACCAAACGAATCCCCTCGCTGATTGCGGACAAGTCCGGGTCGGTTATCGATCGATTGAGCGAAGTGAATTTCTATTACTCGCAAGGGATGATCGACGACAAGCAGAAAGCCGATGCATTCGAAGGTATCGCAGGGGAACAAGGGACAGCGATTGTCTCGGGAACTCCAGAAGACAAACTGGAAGCGGTCGAGAAATTACTCGAACGCGAACTGCGCTAAGATATCCCTCCGACCATTTGCTCTGCCTATTGGATACGAAATAGGCAGAGCCCTCCGGTATCAGCATGCAACTAACGCCGCTTGGACTCTGCAAGTTTGTTGTCGTTTGGACGCTGTCATTTTCGTACGTCATCTCGGCCGAAATGGATCCTGCCGATATCCGTCGATCGGAGTTCTTTGAAAAGCAGGTTCGCCCAATTCTTGAGGCTCGGTGTCTAGAGTGCCATTCCTCGAGCACCGAGCAAAGTGGCGGACTCTCGCTGGATTCTCGTCAGGCGTGGCAGCAAGGAGGAGATTCGGGACCGGCCATCCTGCTAGATCGTTGGGAGGAAAGTCCTTTTTGGCGGGCCATCAATTATGGCAATCCGCATCTTCAAATGCCACCCGACGGCAAACTGCCGGACAAAGAGATCTCAGCACTGAAGGCATGGTTAGAGAGCGGTGCATTCGATCCACGTGTCTCAGATACGAACCAGGCAATAAAGACTGCGGGATTGCAAGTTGCGAATGCGCAAGAGCACTGGGCATACCGACCGTTGAATCCGGATTCATCTGACCCAGCACTGAATTCCATCGACGCGTTCCTGGAAAAACAACAAGCCGCGAGCGGCGTTCAGCCAACCGCTTTGGCACCCATGTCGGTGCTGTCTCAGCGACTGCATTTGGATTTGCATGGTTTGCGTCCCGCGATGGGTACCACGTCGCCGCAATCCGCAACCGATCTGATGGTCCAACAACAATACGAAACGTTGGTGGATCAATTACTGGAATCGCCCAGGTTCGGCGAACGATTCGCACGGCATTGGATGGATGTGGTGCGTTATGCGGACTCCATTACGTTGCGAGGGTTTGTGCTTCCTGAAGCGTGGAGATACCGCAGCTATTTGATCCAATCATTCAATGCAGACAAACCTGTTCGCGAGTTCATTCGCGAGCAGATTGCGGGCGATTTGTTGCATTCCGACGATTTGAAGACTCGCCAGAATCAGGTTGTCGCAACCACGATGCTCGCCTTGGGAGATACGAATCTAGAAGAGCAAGATAAACAGCAACTCGAAATGGACTATGTCGACGAGCAACTCGATGTCATTGGTAAAGCTTTTCTAGCGCAAACACTTGGATGCGCCCGATGCCATGACCACAAGTTCGATCCTATCCCGACGCGAGACTACTACGCGTTAGCCGGCATCATGAAGTCTTCTACGGCACTAGAGCATTCTAACGTGTCGAGTTTGGTGCGAGTGCCATTGCCTTTGGACCATAACACGGAACAAGAATACAAATCTTTGGCCGATCAATTGGCGATTGCCAAAGCCAAGCAATCCGAAGTTGAGAAACAGATTCAAAAGAATTCCCAGAAGACAAAGACGCCATCACTGGAAGGGCTGAAAGGAATTGTCATCGACGATTCTATTGCGAAAAAGGTAGGTGATTGGGCACCATCCGATTCGGTCAAGGAGTACGTTGGGGCGGGTTACGTACACGACCGAAACCAAGGGCAAGGTACCAAATCGGTAACCTTTGAGCCAAAAGAGATCAGTCCCGGAACCTATCGCATCCGCATGTCATATAGCCACGGTGAAAACCGAACAAGCAAATGCGTGGTTCGGATTTTCTCGGCGGACGGTGAGGACGTGTTACGGATCAATCAACGTCAACCGGCCAAGGACGATGGACTTTGGCATACGCTGGGCAATTTCCGCTTTGAGCAAGGCGGCCAAGCCTTTGTTATCGTCAGCAACGAGGAATCGGATGGCCATGTTGTCGCCGATGCGATTCAATTTCTATCTGAGGAACAGCAAAACGACGCAGTTTCACCACCATCGGTTTCTAGCGTCGCCGAAAACGACAGTGAAGCCGAGCGAGAGGCCAGATCGTTACAACTCAAAGCGTTGGAAGCGGAAATCAAAGCCATCCGAGCAAAACTGGATGCGAGGCCGCTTGTGCTTTCGAATCGAACCAGCAAACCTGCGGACTTGCCCATCCACGTGCGAGGTAGCGTACACCAACTGGGGGCCGTCGTTCCGCGTGGCTTCCTTTCATGCCTTCCTTTGACCTCGACATTTTCACCAGTTGGTGCCGAGGATAACGGCCGACTTGAACTTGCCAACTGGTTGGCCAGCGACGAGAACCCACTGACGGCGCGTGTGTACGTCAATCGGGTTTGGTTTTGGTTGATGGGAGAGGGATTGGTCCGAACGATCGATAATTTTGGAACGACTGGAGAGTCACCATCCAACCCTGAGTTGCTAGACTGGTTGACTCATCGCTTTATTGCGAACGGATGGTCAACGAAGTGGCTCGTTCGAGAAATCGTTTGCTCGAATGCATACAAACGCTCAAGCAGAGTATCTGCGGAGCAAATGAGTATCGATCCAGATAATCGATTGTTCGCGAGAGGCTGTGTTCGCAGATTGGATGCAGAGTCGATTCGCGATTCTTTGTTGAGAATAAGTGGCGAACTAGACATGCCTGATACCGTGGAGTCGTTGATACCAGAAGGCGTCAAGGAAGATTATGCGTTTCGCCATAAAGCCACCGTGCGTTCGGTATACGGGCCGTGGTTTCGCAATTCGTTGCCTGCTCTCTACCCCGAATTTGATGGAGCCAATCCAAGCTTTTCGATCAGCAAGCGATCCCGCAGCACCATCGCGCAACAATCGCTTGCTCTATTGAACAGCGATTGGGTAATGAAGCGTTGCGAAAAGGCAGCAGAAAACCTTGTACGAAGCGATTCGTCGCGATCAGAAGAAAAGATCGAACATTGTTTTCAAGCGATCTTGAATCGTCGACCGACACCTGAAGAACGTCAATGGGCCATGTCGCAGCTGAACGAACATCGCGAGGCAGACATGCGTTTCTATCAAGAACTGGCGCACGCGCTGGTCGCGTCCATCGATTTTCGTTTTATTGAGTAAACAGTAACACCATGATGCACCGAAGAACATTTCTAAATTCGACCGCATGTGGCTTCGGCTCCCTCGCAGCTGCATCTTTGCTGGCGCAGTGGAACGGCGTTCAAGCCAAGGATGCACCATCGAGCGGTGGGCTGCACCATGTTGCTCGCGCCAAGAGAGTTATATTCTTGTTTATGCAGGGGGGTGTGAGCCAAGTCGATTCATTCGATTACAAGCCTTTGCTCCATAGCCGAGACGGCGAAATGGTCTCGTTCACGGACGCTCGTGAGTTTGCGAACAAGGGTTCCATGGAATCCAAGCAACGAGTGATGAAATCCCCTTGGGCGTTCAAGCAGTACGGCCAGTCGGGGCGTTGGGTGTCAGACTTGTTCCCGAAGATGGGAGAGCACGTCGACAAGATGGCGATGGTTCACAGCATGCACACCGAAGGAGTCGCGCATGGTCCAGCCACATTGTTTTTGCATTGTGGTGCGCAAAATACGATTCGGCCTTCGATGGGTTCTTGGGTTCAATACGGACTGGGCTCGGAGAATCAGGATCTGCCAGGGTTCATTTCCATTGCACCCTCGATCGGGAACGGCGGACCTCGCAATTATGGCAATGCGTTTTTGCCTGCTCGTTTTCAGGGGACACCGATTGGCAAAGCAGGCGAGTCCGAGCTGAAGATCGATTATTTGGATCCGGATTTAGGTGAATCCAAACGGTCGCAATTGGACCGCATCCAAGCATTAAACCGTTTGCAATTCGCGAGTCGCGCGAGCTCGGATAGCGAATTAGAGGCGGTAATCGAATCGTATGAAATGGCTTGGCGAATGCAGTCGACGGCACCTGGACTTCTCGACTTTTCGAATGAAACAGAGGCTACGCAGCGGCTTTATGGATTGGATCAAAAGGAAACCGCTGCGTACGGACGCAAATGTTTGCTGGCACGTAGACTTTGCGAATCGGGCGTTCGCTTTGTCCAAGTCAATTACGGGGACAATTCCGCTAACCCAGCATGGGACCAGCACTCGAATTTGCCAAAGCATGCTGACCACGCCAAGGCCGTCGATCAGCCGATCGCTGGGCTTCTGACGGACCTGGCCCAGCGCGGTCTGCTGGAGGATACACTCGTGTGGTGGGGTGGAGAATTTGGACGCGCTCCGTATGCAGAGAAGAACGGCACAGGCCGAGACCACAATCCAGGCGGGTTTACCATGTGGCTCGCAGGCGGGGGCGTGCAACCCGGGATAACCTACGGGGAGACCGACGAATTTGGCCATTTGGCTGTCAGGGACAAAGTCCACATGCACGACATGCATGCAACCATCCTGCACCAGCTTGGAATCGATCATGAAAAACTGACTTTCAAGCATGCTGGACGTGATTTTCGATTGACGGATGTCCACGGCCGGGTGGTGCACAAGCTGCTTTCTTAGGCAATATGCCATCTGCAAGCTATCAGTGATTCCGTCCACCGCCTATAGTATCGGTGGAGCTAGAAACACTTGGTTTCAAGCCGAAATTCCACCATAAAATCACTTCGAATGCAGAACACTGAAGAGGACAGTTTGATGGGGCTCGTGCCCCCGACAAACTCGGTCATGGGCGTCGTTCATATTAGCCGCCCTATGCTCCATCCCAATATTTATCGAAAACGCATTCTGCATGTCGAAGGCAACCCAGCCCCAGGACAATGGGTTGCTGTGTACCATCAGCAGCTTCCCCGCGAAGGCGGCGGACGCGACGGGGGCAGCCGGGACGGCGGCGCACGTGAAAGCGGAGGTCGCGATCGAGGCGGTTCGGCGTATGGCCCGAGCTCGAGTCATTCACGAGAGCCAGAGGGAACGCCACAGCTGTTCGCATACGGGATTTACAATCCTCGGTCTGAAGTTGCGGTTCGACTTTATTCTTGGTGGGGACAATGGCCTGATGAGGCGTTTTGGGATACGAAAGTTCGAGACGCGGTTTCTTTGCGCCGAGACGTGCTAAAGCTTGACCAGACGACCGATGCGTATCGCGTAATGCATGGAGAGTCGGACGGCACGCCCGGGCTAGTTATCGATCGATACGGCGATTGCTTGAGCGCAGAAGTGTTCAGTCTCGGAATGTACAAGCGTTGCGAGCGGATTCTCGAAAAGTTAGCCAAGGAACTTGGCACCAAGCATCATTTGATCCAAGAATGTCCTCAGTTCATCAGCCAAGAAGGCTGCACGGTGGCAAACCGGTCTACTCCCAATTTGCCATCAAGCGTCACGATCACGGAAAACGGCGTAAAGTACCGCGTCCATTTTGGTACCGGTCACAAGACAGGCTTCTTCTGCGACCAGAGAGACAACCGGCGCAGGCTGGCCGAGCTATGTGCTGGCAAGTCGGTGTTAGACCTGTGTTGCTATACCGGAGGATTCTCCGTTCAAGCGGCCAAAGCGGGCGGCGCGTCAGAGGTGACTGGCGTGGATCTCGATGCAGACCCGTTGGTGACGGCCAAAAAGAATGCAGACATCAATCAAACGCGAGTGCGATTTGTCCAATCGGATGCGTTTGCATTCATGCGAGATATGCTGCGTATCGGACGTCAATACGATGTTGTCGTACTCGACCCTCCTAAACTGATCCGTTCTCGCATGGAGCTGGAAGAAGGAAGTCACAAGCACTTTGATTTGAATCGGCTTGCAATACAGTTGGTCAAGCCAGGTGGAATCCTGTTAACGTGTTCGTGCGCCGGCCTGTTGGACGACGAGTCCTTTCATGGCATCGTCCGTTCTGCAGCCAAGGCAACAGGTTTCGACGAAACAGGGACACCGTTGCCTCCTCGTACCCTCCAGATCCTGCATTCGCACGGAGCAGCTCCGGACCATCCGGTCGTGGCACACTGTCCCGAGACCAGCTATCTCAAAAGCATCTGGGCACGCGTTTTATAGGTAAACGGTTTGTCGTATTCGAGTGCATGCACTCGAAGTGATCCAAGGAAACGGAAACAAGCATGAACGAATTTGAACGGGTTCTCGCTTTTGATTTGGATAGCCGATTCAAGCCGTCTGGCGATCAGCCTCAAGCGATCGCGGAGCTGGTTCGGGGCGTCAACAGCGGAAAGAAGCACCAAGTGCTGATGGGCGTGACGGGCTCCGGCAAAACCTTTACGATGGCCAATGTCATCCAAGCGGTACAGAAACCGACGCTCGTACTCAGCCACAACAAGACGCTCGCAGCGCAGCTCTACTCCGAGTTCAAGGAGTTCTTTCCAAGGAACGCAGTTCACTATTTCGTAAGCTACTACGACTACTATCAACCGGAAGCCTATATACCGCAGCGCGATATTTACATCGAGAAAGACGCTTCCATCAATGAAGAGATCGACCGCCTGCGTCTCGCATCGACGAGCGCCCTGGTCAGCCGCCGAGATTGCATCATCATTGCGAGCGTGTCGTGCATTTATGGATTAGGGTCGCCCGACGAATACAAACGCATGGTGGTTCCCATCCGCGTTGGCGAATCGGTCAATCGTGAAGACATGCTTTTGCGTTTGATCGATATCCAGTACGAGCGAAACGACATTGCATTCGAGCGTAGCAAGTTTCGGATCCGCGGCGACACGATGGAATTGTGGCCTTCGTATGAAGAGTTTGCCTATCGAATTGAATCGTGGGGCGATGAAGTCGAACAGATATCGATTATCAACCCAACCAGCGGCGAAGTGATCTCGCGACTGAACGAAGTCTATATCTACCCAGCGAAGCACTTTGTGACTTCGGAGGATCGCATTGCCAAGGCAGTCAAAGTCATCAAAGCGGAACTCGAATCGCAACTGGAGAAATTCAAAAGCGAAGGAAAATTGCTCGAAGCACAGCGTCTCAATGCAAGGACGAGATTTGATATTGAAATGCTGCTTCAAGTAGGGCACTGCCCCGGAATTGAAAACTACTCGCGCCCACTCTCTGGCAAAGAACCTGGTTCAACACCCGATACGCTCTACGATTTTTTCCCGAACGATTTCTTGCTACTGGTAGACGAATCGCACGTCACGATTCCGCAAATTCGTGCGATGTATGCTGGAGACCGCAGCCGCAAGACGACGCTCGTGGATCACGGGTTCCGATTGCCGTGCGCACTAGACAATAGGCCGATGAAGTTCGAGGAATGGGAAGAAAAATTTCCGCAAGCGATATTTGTATCCGCAACTCCCAGCGACTACGAATTGGGCAAAACGGAGGGCGAAGTTGTTGAGCAGATCATTCGTCCGACTGGCTTGCTCGATCCGATTGTAGAAGTGGTTCCTGCACGTGGACAAGTCATGCACTTGCTCGGGCAGATTCGAGAGCGGATTGCGATGGGTGATCGAACGCTCGTTACGGCACTTACCAAGCGCTTGGCCGAAGACCTGGCTAATTTCTTTACAGAGAACGACCTAAAATGCAGATGGCTGCACAGTGAGCTTGATGCATTTGAACGAGTAGATCTATTGCGCGAGCTACGCGAGGGACGATGCGACGTGCTGGTGGGAGTCAATTTACTTCGAGAAGGGCTCGACCTACCCGAAGTTTCGCTTGTCGCTATCCTCGATGCCGACAAAGAAGGTTTTCTGCGCAGCGAAACATCGTTGATTCAAACGATCGGCCGAGCAGCCAGAAATGCAAACTCCAAAGTCATTCTCTATGCGGACAAAATAACCGCCTCGATGCAAACCGCAATCGAAGAGACGCACCGCCGCCGAAAACTCCAAGAGGCCTACAATTTAGAACATGGTATTACACCTGAGACGGTCATCAAGGGTGTGAAGGCTAGTATTCATCAGGCGGCAGAAAACCGAAAGCGAGCGCGAGATGTCGTCCGCCGTGATGTGAATGCAGAGCGAATCACCGAAGA
>CAIXME010000353.1 GCA_903920425.1 uncultured Pirellula sp.
AATGGTTGGTCCGGAGTCGGTACCGTTTGGCCCGGCTCACTGTGTCCGGGAGCACGTAGGTTTAGCAAAGTGGATGCGTCCGAATCGGAAGCATCGCTTGGCGGTCCACCTTCATATGGCAGTTCGGCTACTCGCATCGCAAAACTTGAACCACCCACGGCATGCGGCATGAGCACTTCTCGTCGGCGATAGTCGGCAATCCTGCGACGCACGATTTGGTGCAGCCAAGCCCGAAAGGCACCGGCCCCCGGCTGCGAACGAAAACTGACTAAGCCCCGTGCAACCGACATCCACGTATCTTGGATCACATCCGAGGTAGTGATCTGATCAAGCCCTTGGCCGCGACACCAACGAAGCATCCTCGGTTCATACAACGTCACCAATTGCTTCCACGCTTCCGGTTCCGAGCCGATCGCCGCAGCTAAAAGGGACCCGCGGGTTGGTAAGGAATCGGTCGATTGGGGCTGCGAATTCATGATGAAAAATCCTATCGGCTTATCGTGTCACACTCCCAACGACTCTCTGGTATGCCTAGGCATGTTATCGAAAAAGCCCGGCAGAAAGAAGCACTACCCCGCGAAATCCACTCGAGGTCACGTAAAATGCACTCCATGGCAGACACCTTAAACCACAGTTCCGATCTTCGTTCCGAATGCCCTTCTCATGAGGTCCTACTCGAGTACCTCTTGGGGATGGCGGACGATTTCGTCAGCGTTAGCATCGATTCGCATATCGCCTCATGCGACTCGTGTAACCAGCGATTGACGGAACTGGAGACCACGCACGGCTCTCTGTTGCGCGAGACGCTGCAAGACCCAAGCCTCAACGACTCGACCGACCCAACCCCCGCGGAAGCCCAGCAAGCCATTGATGCTGCGTGGCGGGCGGTCCAGCAGCGTCTTCACGAAGATCTTTCAGCCGGCGCATCCCCTGTATCCGTAGGCCAGTATCGTATCCTGGAACGTATCGGTTATGGAGGCATGGGGAGTGTCTATCGCGCCGAGCACAGTCAACTGAAAAAGGTCGTCGCCCTCAAACTGATCCCCATCCAGTGGTCGCATCCCCAAACGCTACAGCGCTTCGAACGCGAGATTCGTGCCGCCGGGCAATTGCAACATCCCGGCATCGTCACCGCCACCGATGCGGGCACGCAGTCCGGTATGCAGTACTTGGCCATGGAGTTCGTAGATGGACTCGATCTGGGCAGGCTGATGCGCAGCATCTCTCCGATCCCCACGGCGGATGCTTGCGAGATTGCACGCCAGTTGTCGTTGGCTCTCGCCCATGCGCATCAATTAGGCATCATCCATCGGGATATCAAACCCTCCAACGTCATGCTTGATTCCAAGGGACGCGTCAAGCTTCTCGACTTTGGTCTTGTCCACTTCCATCGTTGGGATGGACCTGTCGGCGAATTGACTACCGTCGGGCAGTTCCTCGGTACACTCGACTACATGGCGCCCGAACAAGCCGAACGGAGCGAAGTAGTCGATGCGCGCAGCGACCTCTATTCACTAGGTGCGACGTTGTTCAAATTGCTTACCGGTCAAACACCGTTGGCGATGACCCCGCATCAATCGCCGATCGAAAAACTCAAACGACTCAGCCATCACCAACCCATCCAGCTTCAAACCCTCCGTCCCGATTTGCCATCGGAACTGTGCGACGTCGTCAAACGATTGCTTGCCACGCAACCCGAATCGAGATTGCCAAGCGCACTGCATGTCGCAGAAGCCTTGCAACCCTTCTGCGAAGCGTCTGATCTCGAAGGGCTCGCAACCCGCGGACTGCAGAGCGATCACAGCCGAACCTCGGATGCAAGCATCCAGCCCGCACCTTCGTTTCTTCCCAGCGCACTGCCTCAATCTGTCCCCAGCGCGTCGGCACTGCAATCACCCGTACGTCGCCTACCGCCGGTATGGAGCTGGATCGCGCTGGCAGCATTGCCACTGATCGCGTTCTTTGGCTGGCGGATCATGTTGGAAAGCGATCAAGGTAATCTCGTCATCGAGTCCGCATCCGAAACGACGAAGATCGAAATCAAAAGACGAGGTGGGGATGCTGCGCAGGAGTGGGTCGTCCAGCCGGGAGCACAGCTTACGCGTTTGCAATCCGGGTATTACGAAATCACCATACACGAGGGCTCTGGGCAACTTTTGATCGAACCGAATCAGGTGCAACTCCGTCGCGGTGAAACCGTCGTGGCTCGGGTCGTTCGATATCCCAAGAACGAGTCTAGTTCACCGCAATTGGGTGTTAGCGAAACTGGCACTTCGGCTGCATCCGGTACGCTTCCGAAGCAAGCCTTTGCCGGGGTGGAGCTTCCCGAGTCGGTTGAGAAGCTTCTCTTCAAAGGGAAAACCCTTGCGGAGTGGCTGCGAGTGTTGGAACGAGAACGCGACCCGGCCGCTTGGCGTGAAGCATTTGAAGCCATTCAAAAAGCCGATCCGCAACTCGTTCAATCGTTGGCGGAACCACTTCGATCCATAGGGCTTCAGAACAATTTCTTTAGCATGTTCTCGATGGGCTGGTACCTTCCCCTCTTTTCGCATGAAGAATTCGATCAACTCTTGATGAAACATATGGAGGGGAAGTCCTTGAAAGAGTGCTTTGGAGTCATCGGTTACGTCGCATCTTTGTCAAATTGCAAAGTGCGAGGCGGAGAGGACTATCAAGCGAGTCGGCTACCAAACACATGGAGATTCATCGAAGAAAAAATCTCGAAGTCGGATCTATCGGAGGTGCGACCCTATTTTGGCGGAACACCATTACCTTGGACGGAGTTCAAAGACCAGGCAATTCTCGCGAAACATCCATGGCTGCGTTTAGTAAATGAAGGAGTCGCTCTGGCAACTAACATCTCGGCGGGCTCTAACCGTTCGATCGAAAGCATCACAACGCTCCTAAGCGACCCTGAGTTGGACGTGGATCAATTCCTATTTTTGGCAAGTCTCGTGATGCGAACTTTCGACTCGACACGAGATGAGCTGGAAGGATGTCGACTGTCTGTCCGCAATCGACTCACCACCGAACTGCGTCGATGGGCAAAGTCGGGACAGGTGCTTGGTGCATTTGGAATGGGTTCCACTATCTGGAGGCCAGGCCGCGATGGAATTGGCTTTGGAGGAAATAACTCCACCAAGGGTTACATGGGTGGAATGGGCGGTGGCATGGGTGGTATGGGGGGAATGCTTGGAGGGGTGGACCCGAATGAACGCATCGAACGCGGACTAGAACTGCTGATGTTGTGCTCCGCGATGCCTCGAGACCAGAGGCCGATCGAGGAGATCGAAGAACTCGTAAAGTTGATGCGTCCCATAGCCTCGCGTGCCTCTGAGTCCAAGTCGTTGGGAGCCATTTCTTGGAGTCAAGTTTATACGTATGATGGTGCTTTCTTGGGCGAAAACACTCTTCAAGGAATACGCAAACTCAACGAACCCGACATTGCGGTGGGACTGCTGCGCTGGCTTGACCAATTGCGATTTGGCGACATGGCGGCTCCCGATTACGTGGTGAACCAATTTTGGAGCGCTTTGCAGCAGCCTGAAAATGGGAAGGCTTTGGAATGGGTCGTCGCAAGCGGTCGCGATCAAACCAAGATTGATGGCTTGTTGAAGATCCTACCGGATTCGTTAGTCGATCTTGAGTGGCAAATCGACCGTGTCGATCAGGAAAACGATCGGAGCGTCCAACGTGGCAGTTTGAGAATTGGCTCTGTTATGGGCCCAGATCGCGTCGAAATCACCCTCAAGCTCGAACCTGCCGGATGGCGCGTAGCATCGTTCAAGCACGGCAAATACACCATCGGGTTCTAACAAACGTTGATCCTGACGTTTATCGGAGTGTGTTTAGGCTAAGCAAAAAAGCCGGTGTCTTGCAGGCCAGCAAAACACTGGCTTTTCGCTTTTCCGCGAGGTCTTTGCGGGACTTCGTCTGTAAACATTACATAGGTATCCCAGTGAAGCGATTTGGTCCAGCTTGCTAGATTGGATACGCTTAAACAGGACTCAGGAGGTTAGTTGCGCGAGATGGTCTCGCCGGCGGAGCAGTTACGGCTCTTCCGTTGACCACTCGCAGCGTGGAGTGCTTGAGCACCCTTCGTAGAAAAACCAGTCCGTGAAAACTTCGCCAGTTAATTCCATAATCTGTGTAACGAATAGGCTTGGCTGGACGTCATTCTGATGTCGGATCGATTTTTTTGAACGGGAGCTGGCCATAAATGCATGATTGGGACGTGATTCGTAAGCAGCACGGGGAGCTGACCTATGCAACTGCCTATCGAATCCTGAAAAACTACGATTTGGCCGTCGACTGCATGCAAGAGGTGTTTGTCGAACTCTATCAAAACTACAAGAATACCCAAGTCGACAGTTGGCCAGCGCTGTTGCGCTGGCTGGCCGTCCGAAGAGCTCTTGATTCTCTGCGAGCCCAGCAACGCTACGAAGGTCGCGTAGAGTCTGAATACACGGAGGTTGAGCTTGTTTCACGAGAACCCGCTCCCTCTCAGCAGGCTGAATTCCAGGAGTTACTGGACCGTGTGCGATGGGAGGTGTCGAAGCTCCCTGCCAAGCAAGCGGAAGCGTTTTGGTTGCATTGCGTAGAACAAAGTAGCCTGACCGAAGTCGCTCGTGTATTACGCACAACCGAAGGGGACTGTCGAGTTTTGATTCATCGAGCGCGAGCCAAGCTGCGCGATGGGCTTGGGGACCTCGCACCGAAAACTATCAACAACAATTTAGGAGAGCGATCGTGAACGATTCAACGCAAGAGAAGATACCAGAGCTGCTTGATCAGCTGTGTCAAGCCATTGCGGCTGAGGACGTGCCTGCCCTAGCTAGCGAACCGATGATGCCGTGGGAGCAAACCGGAGACTCTAGGGCAACGATTGCCAATACCGGTCGCTATATCAATAGTAATACAGAGAATGGAAAAGCGTTGACTCGTCTGACGAGCTGGCGCGGTAGCGGGCTGGCGGTGTGCGCCGTTGCGGCTGTCGTTCTCGTGTACGGCTTTTTCATGTCTGGACTGCCGAATGGCAACTCCGCTTTTGCTCAGGTCCAAGAAGCCGCTTCGAAAATGCAATCCGTTCGCTATCGAGTAATAGAATACGATGGTGATCGAGATCCTAAAGTGACGTCGATCGTCATTGTGTCCGGGGTTGGAGGCAGGAGTGATTCGTCTAATGGAGTGGAAGTCATTTCCGACTACAAGAGTGGGAAAGAGTTGTCGCTGGATCATCGCTCCAAATCGGCTGTGCTTGTTCAGACATTCGGCTTGCCCCCTAGCCTTGACCAGCTTTGGGGAAGGATTCTGGAATTGCCTTCTGAAAAGGTAAAGAAGATCGAGTCGGGTACCATTGATGGTAAGAAGGTCGATCGTTTTGAGGTCCAAGAAAACGGAACCATGATTGTTAGTGTAGACCCATCAACGAATTTGCCCGTACGAATGGAGAGGGAGGACGATAACGGTGTGAAAGGCATTAACCGCCATCGTTATGTTGTCACCGACTTTATCTTCAACTCGGCTGTTGAGCCATCGTTGCTATCGACCACTCCTCCTGGCGAATATCAACTCACTGAGTCCTCGCGCCCTAGCAATCGCAAACAGTTCCTCGAGTCGGACTTGATCGTATCACCAGAAACGGGCATAGGTGGCGTGGCTCTAGGAAGCTCGAAGGAAGTAGTCATTTCCATATTGGGACAGCCCGACTCGATTCGTGAAACGCACATTCCAGGCAGAGAAATTACCAATCCCGATAACAC
>CAIXME010000354.1 GCA_903920425.1 uncultured Pirellula sp.
CAAACTGCGGAATATCACTGCTGATACAGAAATGCGTCAGAGCATCGCAGGTACCAGTACGACTGGCCCTTCGAACCCATCTCGTTCAAACTAGGAATCCTATCCCATGGCGGATGAACTTGATGATTTCCTCAAACAGGCAGCCATGCGCCGCCAACAGAGGCAACAACAACGCCAACAAACAAGCAATCGCCCAGCGGCACCGTCAGCGCCTCCAACCATTGCCCCGGTAATACGCAACGAACCTCCGAGACTTAAACCGGAACCGCTTCGCAACGACAATGTGCCGAACGCGCAAGTTGTAGATTACACCGCGCCATACATACCCACGGTAGGCTCCCTGTCCACCAGCTTGCCTTCGGCCTCGCGGCCCGAATACGAGCTTGGCACACTTTCTAACGCCGAATCCAAACCCAAGCAAAAGCAAAAACAAAAGAAGCCCGCTGAGCGTGAGCGGGAAAAGGAAAAAACAAGCTCGTTAGCCGAGACACCCGCAACTGCTGCTGAGCCTCAACCCACAGCTAAAGTTTCCGCTGCTTCTCTCGTCCAGCAATTGCGAGACCCACAAACGCTGCGCATGGCGATCATTGCTCACGAAATAATGAAGCGACCATGGCAATAGTTGAGCCTGATTTCTCTCGGGGAGTCGATGGCCTGCTCCCTGCAATTGCGCAAGATGCTTCCTCCCATCAAGTGCTCATGTTTGCATGGATGAGTCGAGAATCGTACCTTGAAACAGTAGATTCGGGATTCGCAACCTACTTTAGCCGCTCTCGCAAACGGTTGTGGCGTAAAGGTGAAGAAAGCGGACATCGTCAGAAGGTCGTTGAGATGCGAATCGATTGCGACGCCGATTGCATCCTGATGCTGGTCGAACAATCCGGTGCTGCATGCCACGAAGGATTCAAAAGCTGCTTCTTTCGCAAACGCACTGAAGGCGAATTCGAAGTCGACCAGGAACGACTCGTCGAACCGTCATCGGTGTATCAAAAACCACACGGATAACCATGCCTGAGTTGCCTGAGGTCGAAACGATGCGACGAGGCCTACAGCCAATTGTAGGTGGCCGAATCGTGTCCGTAGTGCAACCAGAGATTCCGTACCGACCGATCCACATCGAGCCCGATTTTGAAGTGTTTCAGAATCGAGCTGTAGGACAACGAATCGTCTCAGTTGATCGCATTGCAAAACGCGTTCTCGTGCGACTCGAATCTTCCGACTCCATCGTGATGCAGCCCAAAATGGCAGGAATTGCGATGCTGTCGGATCCACCGAGCGCTCAACATACGAGGATGGTGTTCGAGCTGACCGAATCCACAGTCCCACGATTTCTTTATTGGGATCGACGCGGCCTTGGTACCGTCTGTCTTTGGAGTCCTGAACAAGTGCTCGCGCACCTGGGCCCAACCAAGCTTGGACCAGATGCATCGATTGTCGACGAACCAGTATTTCTAGAGCGTTTTACAGGAGTAAAGCGTCCGGTCAAAGTTGCACTACTGGATCAAGCATTGGTTTGCGGGATAGGTAACCTGTATGCCGCCGAGATACTGCACGCGGCCAAAGTCAACCCAACTGCCATGTGCTGTGAGGTCACCAAGTCCAAATGGAAACGAATTCACGCCGAGACCATTCGAATACTCAACGAAGCTATCGAAAACGAAGGGTCGACACTCAACGACGGAACGTATCGCAACGCCATCAATGGTGAAGGAAGTTATCAAAACAAACACAAAGTGTACGACCGGGCTTCCGAGCGTTGCCCCTCATGCAAGAAAGGCACTATCGAGCGAATTATCCAGTGCCAACGCAGCACTTTCTATTGCCCTGTCTGCCAACGCTAAAACAACAGCATTTTGCTGGTGATTCAAATTGCCAATGTGCGATCATGCAAGAAGCTTTCTAGGGATGTCCCTAATTCGCTGATCAGCCAACTCGTAGCGCCTCGGTAAACCGCTTCTCGAAAAAACGTGAGACATCATACGCAAATCCAACAATTTAGAGGCAAAACGACTATCATGTTCTGGCAGTGCTGGGG
>CAIXME010000355.1 GCA_903920425.1 uncultured Pirellula sp.
AATCGGTATCTTCGGCTCAAGGTTCCACATGGCAAGCATCATGATGAGAACCACCTCAACATGAAGATCTCACTGGCAAGTCCTAAAACACAGGCGACAATCAGCCAATTCCACCATTGATCTGATTTTTCACCCGTTGATGCAGCATCTCGAAACCCAATGCTACGAGTTCCAGCTAGTCGGCCTTGCAACACTTCGGCGACCAAACATTTGGGATCCGATTCCATCGAGGGTGCAGCGATCGCAACAGCGGAAACGATTTCTTTGGTATTCTTGATTTGGAAATTGCCAGGTCCGATAGGATCGGTCCAAGCCCATGTGTAGCACTCTTGATTCGCATTCCACTGGAGTGCTCCCAAGACATCGGACGAAGGTGAACGTTTGTCAGCAACCTCCGCGATCAAGTTGGCCGTTTCAGGAATGGAGTTCGGTAACTGGCGAATCAAAGGCTCTCCGCCGTTTGCTTCCCAACTCGTGTTTCGTTTGGCATAAACCGCTGAGATCAGTTCACTCAGAACAGGAAAGAAGCTCGGCTGTGAACACCAATTGCTTTGATCCAAATCGGCGTTGACCACTGCAACATTCCCGGCGTCGCAACTGGTCAAGAAAACAAGGGGCGAGGAATCGCTCAGTTCAGCTAGCACCTGATCTTTGAGCCCGCTTTCCAAAGCATGTGAGGCCAAACCACCTCCGATTCGCGTCGTCTGCATGGCCGCCCCTGCTTGTTCGCCGAAGATTGCAAAGGGGCCATATCTAGTTCGAATATCGCGAACGAACAGGTCCTTGCGACGTAGATCGTTATCGGGTGGTATCAGTTGAACGGGAGGTTGATAACCTGTCCCGAATTCCCTCGATAGCAGTTCTAAATTAACACTGTCAGTCACATCACCTGCGAAGTACAAAAGTCCCTTTCCCTTGCGCACCCGGGCTGCAATCGTCGCGATCAAATCCGGGGCGAGTTCGCCACAATGATTGAATACAAAGATGTCCGCATCGGATAGCTCTGACGTGTTCGACAACTCGTTGGAACGAGAGCGCTGAGTCGAAAGGACAACTAAGCGGTCTTGTTCGGTCCGCTTTTCGAGAGTGCTCTCGACCTTGGTTGCACCAGCAATAACCTGCAACGCTTGTTCAAGAAAGAAAGTGCCGTCCGCTTGCTTACCCTTGGACGCGTTGCTGAGCAAAACCATCTTGGGTGGTTTCTCTACTTGGAAAGCGATGGGTCTGGCATCATCTGCCGGCATTGCATCGCTATTCTCTCGCAGCTCAACCCAGCCTGTCACCCATTGTGCTCGTCCCAATTTTATAGGTGCCGTCAACGTGCTCGTGCTCTGCGAATTGATTTTGCCGCTCAGTTCGATACTTGCTTCCAATGCATCCAAGTCCACCGTCGCGCGCACTACTGCATCTTGATCGGTATAGTTGGCAACATCGATCTCCAACAAGACCTCGGAATCTACGATCGCGCGACCACCCAGTCGAAACGCGGTGATGGCGATATTGTTCTCGGCCTCACTCGCCACGGATTCCAGCAGTATCTTGGTGCTCGACGGTATCGTTTCCAGAAATAGGTTGCTCCAATTCGTGCGTTGAAAGTCACTGATGATGATGAGTTCGGTCTTTTCCAACGGGCTGGCCGACAGCATATTTCCAGCAACGGTCATCGCGGATTTGATGTCGGAGCGTTCGCAACGTGGCGTGCTGGATTGAACTGCTTCGCGCAGGATCGATAGATTCGGTGATAGCGATGGAAAGACGGGCCGCGGCTTGGCTCCGACCAAAACCAGATTCGCTTGAAGGTTAGGAGAGTACTCCAAATACTTGAGAGCGATCGATTTGGCTTGATCGATTGCCGAGCTAGCTCCTCTTTTCGCAGCCATGCTTTGACTGACATCTAGCAAGATGACTCTTGCGGTGACGTTGGTCGGCATGGCTTCGATACCTTGGGTGTTGTTCAGCCACGGGCGAGCTAATGCCATAGCGAGTAACCCAATCGCAAGCATGCGTAGCAGCAATACCAAGAAGTCACGCAATCGGCTTCTAGCGCGTTTTTGCTCGACAATCTCGACGAGAAATCGAATCGTCGAAAGCGGATAAGTTAAAGGCTTGGGTTTGGTCAAGAAGTGGACCGCCACCGGAACGACTAACGCTCCTGCGCCGATTCCCAAAGCCCATAAGTGCAAAAAGTTCATTGATTGGACGTGTGAAGGATACAGACTCTTTGAATGGATTTTCCCAAAGGTTGGTTATGAGAGAATCTCTTTCGTAGTCCCCATCATACCCCGTTTCGCACGTCCTTGCCGCTCTCTGCGAACGCTTTAAAGTCCGTTAGGTACTTGAGCGTTTGTTTCGGGAAAGCACCCTTCATGAGAAAGCCGACCACCTTCATAAACCAAGATGAGAATTGAAATTCGTTTTCGCTAGTCCAGCGGGTACGATTCGGGCCGACCGACTCAAAGCGATTTTGGACGATATTGAAAACGCCCTCGGTCTCATAGGTGCCATTGAATTCGCGGGGCAAGTCTTGCTTGGTAATGGTTTCGATCAAAACCATTTCCCGTTTCCCCATTTGGAACACCAGACGCGATTTGGCTCCCGGCTGACCAGGATCTCCGCTCAGATGTTCAAACGACTTGAGCCCTTTTTGCCAATGGTAAAGGTTTTCGGGGTTGTCAAATAGCTCGACAAATCGCTCTCGCGATACGTCCACCTCGATGGAAACAGCATATTTCATTGCATCAGCTCGTCTATGGATGGAAGGGGGAGCACCTGAAGGGTTTTTGCTCAGGATGGTTTTTGCTCAGTGTAACACCCACTGCGCCGGCTGTGCCACTGCCTTATTCCCGCGTGCCTCGCTTGCTCGATACGTCCAAAAGCGGCCGTCTCGTTCCGTTTGGTCGCAGTCGCAACCACGCCAGAGGAATATTGCGTTCTGGATACAACATCAGGCGATTCTGGAATGGCGTTTTGGTTGACTTTGCCGCCTTGCTAGTCTTTTTTGACGATTCCAGTTCTGTCGACAGTAACTAGCGATTGTTGTTGCGTACTCCTGTCCTTAATAGAGCGATTGTGCACGGCGGTCCGATACGTACTTTCATGACGCTTGTGATGATCGAGCGTTCTTTAACTGATTTGCTTGCATTGATGTGGGTCAATCAAGCCAACAAGACGAGAAAAGTCTGCATTGTGCAGGCCGAACTCGGATTGCAACAGCCTTTAAGAGTTGCGAACGGATACGTCATGATACAACGCCAAAAGCTACGAAACTGGATTGCAAGTGGATGCATCGCCATTACCTGCTTGAGCGGCTGCCGTCCAACGGAACGTTTTCGCGCCTGGCGAGACTCGGCTGACGTCTCGTACTTCCAAAACTTTGTGACTCAGATCGAGTATCCAGACGTGAATACGTCGATGGAGCCGACTGTCGTTCAAAGTCCGCTGCCACTCTCGATCCAGAATCCGAGCGAACTGCCAACCTACGAGTTAACTCTGCAGGAAGCGATTCGCACGGCACTTCAAAGCAGTGACGTGCTGCGAACTCTTGGCGGGACGGTTGTTGCCGCCCCCCAAGGCCAGGCCACACAAATCGACCCTGCTTTGACCGAACTGAACCCGTTGGGCGGAACCCAAGCTGCTTTGGCAGCCTTTGACGCTCAGGTCACGTCCCAGTTGTACTGGGCAAAGAACGACCGTCCGGTAAACGTTCGCACCGACCCAGCCTTTGGAGCACTGTTCGTTGCCTCGAGCCGACAAACACAAGCGGTGTATACCAATCAAATCCAGAAGAGAACAGCAACCGGTGCGACGTATGCCTTGCGAGCCAACACGATCTATGATCGTAACAACAATCCAACACGTAAGTTCGCAAGCGATTTCACGGGATTCCTAGAAGCTGAGTACCGCCAGCCGTTGATGGCAGGAGCGGGAACGACGTTCAATCGCATTGCAGGTCCGGGCGCAGTTGTGGGCCAATACAATGGTGTCCTAATCGCACGGATCAATACCGATATATCGCTTGCCGACTTTGAAGCCGGAGTGCTGAGACTCATCAATGACGTCGAAGGAGCCTATTGGGAGCTGTACTTTGCTTACCGCGCTCTCGATGCTCAACTTTCGGGCCGCGAGAATTCGCTCAAAACTTGGCAGCGAATCAATGAATTGCAAAAGGTTGGCTCTCGAGGGGGCGAAGCAGACGCGGAAGCTCAAGCCAGATCGAACTACTACCTGTTTTCGTTCCAAGTGAACGATGCCTTGGCGGGTACACAAGGTTTGTATGTTCAAGAACAAAGACTTCGATACATGATGGGATTGCCACCCACCGATGGAAGGTTGATCAAACCGTCGGATGAACCGCTCCAAGCGGAAGTAGCTTTCGATTGGGAAGCATCCTTGTGCGATGCATTGACCAGGCGAGTGGAAGTCCGTCGTCAAGAGTGGACAATCAAACGGCGCGAGCTCGAATTGATTGCGTCGCGATTGAACCGAAGGCCGAGACTCGACGTGTTGACTCAATACCGATGGAGAGGATTGGGGGACCACTTGATCGGGTCGCGTAACTCGTCCGATCAGCTTGAAAGCTTGACCCAAAGCATTTCGGAAGGCAACTACCAAGAATGGCAAGCGGGATTCGACTGGTCCTACAACATCGGACTCCGACAAGCATCCGCTGCGGTTCGCCATGCTCAGTTGAACCTTGCGAGGGAAATGACCCTCCTCAAGGAACAACAGCTCCGTA
The DNA here is from genome assembly GCA_903920425.1 of uncultured Pirellula sp. Classification (GTDB taxonomy): domain Bacteria; phylum Planctomycetota; class Planctomycetia; order Pirellulales; family Pirellulaceae; genus JBKCUI01. The sequence continues at coordinate 4,736 of CAIXME010000355.1, forward strand.
TCTCGCACGATCTGAGCAATGCGTCCCGGCAGATTTCTCGCAGCTATATACAGCTTCAAACGAACTACAATCGAATCGAGGCTGATAAGCTCCAAGTGGAAGTTCTCAAGAATCGATACGAACGAGGTCTGATCAATATTAGCTTCTTGCTACAAGCTCAACAGCAGCTTGCAACCAGCACCAGCGCGTTCTACCGCTCTCTTGTCGATTACAACTTGGCACTGCGAGATTTCCATCGCGAGAAGGGATCGTTGCTTGGTTACAACCAAGTGAACCTCTCCGAGGAAGGGATCGACGGATCGATGCTACAAGCAGCCTACCAACGCGGACGCAACTTCACACCGAGGGAAAACCCAGGCGAAGTGACCGTACGTGATACGGTTAGCCAAGGAGCCATGAACCCAAGCGACGTAGGGCAACCCGTCGCACCGCAGTCCATTATCTCTGAGATTTCACCCTCAGAAATAGAGATGTAGTTTGGGATTCATACTCGGATCAGCGATTTTGGGTCAATCAAGACCCTTAATCGCAAACGCGGCCAGGATGGTATCGATCTGAGGTTCAAAGTCGTTATCGAAAGAGACCATGAGCAATCGTCGACCATCTGGGAGACGTGGACCCCATGCAAGCCCCTCTGGTTTCTCTGGAGTCATGCTGCCACTCATGCCAAACCGAGTGTCCATCAAGTCTATAAGAAGCTCCTTCTTCACGACCTCAATTTGCTTCAGCGCATCACTGCTCAATAAATCTTGATTGCTCACGTCGGTGGCGTCACCGAGGGTTGCTAGATAGATGCGTTTCACTTTGGCTTGATCACCGCTCAAGCTGTCTCGTTCCAGAATTAGAAATCGCTGGTTATCGACTGCTAGGATTTCACTGATCCCTGTCGACTCGTTATCCAAGTCGTATACATACTCGCGGCATTCCTCGGTTTTCGTGTTGAGAACAATCCATCGCGTATGTATGCCATAGCACTTGCCGTTTTCGATCCTGCCATCTTGAACAAGCGTACCTTGCATGGCTCCCACAATCATCGATCGATCTGGAGTGACACACAGCCCCTCTAACCCACGATTCGGGAACGTACCGCGACTCATGGCCGGCTCTTGAAAGTTAGACAATTTGAATCTGTTAGGAATAGTTAGCGAGCGTCGGAATTTGCCGTCAAAACCAAACAATTGAATAGATGGTCCGTATTCGTCGCTAACGAGAACCCCATCCCCTAAAACTCGAATTCCTTCTGGATCCATGCTCGGGCAATGACCTTCGCGGTTCCAGTTGTTCAAGTTCGCTAGGCTACCTGTTAACGAATTGCCTGTCGGTCCTTTAAACAAATGGGTGGACAGGAGTTTCCATTGGATTTTCTCGGGGCCTGGGTTTGTCGTTGGAGCAATGTCGATTGAGATCTTATGAAATCGACAAGGGAAGGATGCTGCTCCATCACCTGGTCCTCGGTCCGATAGGGC
>CAIXME010000356.1 GCA_903920425.1 uncultured Pirellula sp.
GAGGCACAGAGATTTTCGAAAATTGATTTTTGATTTCAGCTCATCTCTGTGTCTCTATGTCTCTGTGGTGAAAAATCGATTCTGATCTAGAAGGAACGCTCGGATTCGATCCTTCGTGCTCTCAGTGTTCTTCGTGGTGGATCAGTCTTGGCGCCAAAGAAGGGCTAACCACAGAGACACGGAGGCACAGAGATTTTCGAAAATTGATTTTTGATTTCAGCTCATCTCTGTGTCTCTATGTCTCTGTGGTGAAAAATCGAGCCTGAACGCAAACAGCTACTAGGTGTGCGCCGATTCGAACATCCGCACTAAGCCCTGCAACTCGACGGAATCGGTTTGTTTGAAGGGAAGAATTCGGTTAGCCAGTGATACCGTTTTTCCGGTTGGCATTGGTATTGGGGGCGTCTTTGACGGAAGCCAAGAAGCTTTCCAGGCTTTGGTCTTCGGCAGGGAGTTGGGGGCTGCTGGCGTTGCAGGCGTGACCGAACTTTTCAATCAGCTCATCGGTTGTGAGTTCCTGGTAGGGGACCACATTCTGCCGGTCCCGGGGCTCACAATCTTCGTTCATTTTTCGGCCCTCAAGGAAACAACGGGCGTGAAGCTACCGATTGCATGAAAAAACCCTGGAAATCGCAACGAAAACCAGGGTTTGGGAAGGGTGATAGAGGGGACTCGAACCCCCGACCTTCGGAGCCACAATCCAACGCTCTAACCAACTGAGCTACTACCACCGTATGGGCGAAAAGTTTAATGGCTTGGGATCGGTCCGTCAACTCGTGGTAAATGTGATTATCAAACGACATCGACATCGCCACTCTCGATTGTCTGTCAATGCAGCAAAGGAATCGCCGGGCGGCAGTCATTGCAACGTCCGTGCCGGCTGTGCCAATGAGGCAATCTAGGTTGATATTCCTGACTGTTCCAACCCAAAGTCTATCGGCATGCACAGTACAGCTATTGGCATAAGCGACAGTGCAGTTGCCACACGGGATCAGGGCTATTCCTTTTGGGTGCCCGTGTTTCGGTCGACTGCTTGTCTTCCCAAATCGGGAAAGTCGGTAAAGAAGCCGTCGACCTTGAGTTTGTCGACCAAGACGCGGTGCGTCTCGTCCATCGAAGTGGACCAACTTGGTTGCATCTCTTTTCGGACCGTATATGGGTGTACTTGCATGCCCGCTTTTTTCGCCGACTCTACCAAACCGGTCGATTCAATATCACCCGAAGGTGTGCGTATGGCGAGCCCTTCAAGCGATGGTCCGATCCCTTGAGCGTAGCGAGCGATGTTTACTACGTCGTCATCAGAGGGTTTTTTGCCCAGCAATTGGATGAGCGGCAGTTTGCAATGCAGCCGATCATGCAAATCGATCAACTCCTCGGGTTCAAAGCATTGGACGAAACACTTGCGTGATTGGCCGTCTATGCCGTATTGTTCCAAAAGTTGCAGCAACGCTTCTCCCATCGAAGTCTGGAATTCCTTCTTGTGGAATTTAGGAGATTTTAGCTCGATGTATAAACCAGTATTCTTGCCTGTGGTCGCATCCAGCCCTTTTAGCAAAGCGATCTCGTCCGACAATCGGACTACCCGTTGGCCAGCGGTACCAGGAAATCGACCCGGGATGGCGGGCGTATCGCTGCCTCGCTTCGTTCGCTCGTGGGTATGTAGTTGTTGTATTTCTTGCCAAGTAAAATCGGCGAAATAGTAGCGTCCATCCTCTCGGGCGCGATCAGGATATCGCTCTTCGACATTCGTCGTTTCTTCCATGGTGATATCGTGCGAGACGATGAACTGACGATCTTTACTGAGCACCACATCTTGCTCGATATAGTCTGCTCCTTGCGCATGCGCTAACGTCTTCGAGCTTTCCGTATGCTCAACGGCGTATCCGCTTGCGCCTCGATGAGCAATGACGATCGGCCTGGATGATTCATCGAAGCTGATGCAGAAAAGCAAAACGACCCATGTTGCATTGATCATGATTCCTCACCCTTTAATACCAGCCACAGTGAGCTGTGGTAACGGCCACGTTTTGAAAGATGTCTTCAAGCGGGTTTGAGTTTAGCCCCGCGCGTCAAAGCGCCGAGTGTCACTGTGTGCGATCAGATAGGAATTCATCAAAGCTTTGCATATCTTCAATTGGCTAGATAGACAAACCGTTGGTGTACCGCCTTCAGGCGGCGGCTGTTTGTTCCAGATGGCTTCAGCCAGCTTGAGCATTCAATCTCAACCTCGGCCGGCTAAAGCCGGGACACCAGCCGTTGGTGTACCGCCTACAGGCGGCGGCTGCTTGATTTAGCCGGCTTCAGCCAGCTTGAGCAGTCAATCTCAGCCTCGGCTGGCTAAAGCCGGGACACCAGCCGTTGGTGTACCGCCTTCAGGCGGCGGCTGCTTATTTCAGATTGCTTCAGCCAGCATGAGCAATCAATCTCAGCCTCGGCCGGCTAAAGCCGGGACACCAGCCGTTGGTGTACCGCCTACAGGCGGCTGCTGTTTGTTTTAGATGGCTCCAGCCAGCATGAGCAGTCAATCTCAGCCTCGACCGGCTAAAGCCGGGACACCAGCCGTTGGTGTACCGCCTTCAGGCGGCGGCTGTTTGTTTTAGATGGCTTCAGCCAGCTTGAGCAGTCAATCTCAGCCTCGGCCGGCTAAAGCCGGGACACCAGCGAGATCCGACAAAACCCAGACAAAAGAGTCCGCCAAGTTGGATCGCGTTTTATTGAAAAAGATTCGCGAGCATGGCACTGCGAGCGATCAAGCTTGCGGGAGCCTAGAACGCCGTTGCGCGGGAGTCAAAAAGAAAAACGAACCAATAGCCCTCTGAGGGAGTCTGTTCGGCGCGGAGTCCGTCTGGTTTTGGATCGGGTTTCGGGAAAAATGAGCCTAGACTTGGATGCAGGGTTTAGGCAAGATAGACCGGACAAGGACGTTTTCTGAGCAAGCATTTCTTAATTTTGGACATCCTGTGAACACGCTCTCGAAGCCGACGGAACGAACGGCTACAGCAATCTTTTTTTCCGGTGCAACCTACTTTGTGCACTTCCTCGCCCTGGGTTTTAGTTCTTTCCCATTGCAAACGCACTTGCGTCAAGTGCTGACCCCAGCGTCAGCCAGTTTGGTCGCAAGCGTGACGCCGATTGCTGCCTGCATGACCTATTTCTTTTTCCGGTTTGCGGAAGCTCGGGGATGGGCTAGGTCTCCCAGGTGGATATTGCTGTGCGCTGCAATTGGTGTTTGTCTGATGCAGCTGATGCTAGGTTGGCGGGTTCACTATGCGGCTGAGGGACATTTCCTAGTTGGCCCACTCGTCGACATTGCTATGTGCTTGCTTTTGCTCGGGTGTGTTCAATCCAGCGTGATGACGTTGCTAAATCATATCGGCGTTGCAACGATGGGGGACTATGCATACTCCGTCCGCGCTGCGGGCTCTGCTGGTTATATGGCTGCACTGATTCTGATCGGCACGTTGAGCAAAGATCCCGAGCAAGTGGCCAGTTACCATTTGTTTGTCGGTTCCGTCGTGAGTTTCTGTCACGTGATTTTCGCGTTCCTGGCTTGGTATTTATTACCTGACCAATTGGTGGAAGCGGAGCCGGTTGCGGTGACGAGTTCTGCAGTTGTTGATTCGGAAGAGTCACCTCTTCCGCTACGTAAAACACTCGGATCTGATGCGGAAGAGTCACCTCTTCCGCTGCGTGGGGGAGTTGCTTCAAGCACGGCGGCATCGACCGGGAAACAAGCTGCTCGGGCTAGATGGGAAAAACAGCTGGAGTGGTTCGGACTTTTGGCTTTGGTCTGGCTGGTTGGTATTTGCGAGATGTCGTATGGGCTCTACTCGCACGAATTCCTGACCAAGACGTATGGCAATTATGGGTACTTTGTCTTCGCGCTCGCGGTGGCGATTGAAATCGCATTGCTCGTTTCCATGCCCTTTTTCCCGAAATTGAAACGGCAGCTGCTGTTCGTCGGACCGTTGGGATGGATGCTGTTGTTCTCAGGTTGCCTTTTGGCGACGCAAGGCTGGACGGCATTCGGATTGTGTGCGTTGGCGTTAGCGCTGAACTGCCCGTTTCAGATCTCGACCAACGAGCATGCGCACAGGATGAATCCGAGCGTGATGGGGGTGGCATCGATGACGTTGGCCCAGTCTTTGGGCTATATGACTGCTACCTTGATATCCAGCTTTGTGTCTAGGTTCCAAGCGGGGCCAACCATGTTGTGGATGACTGCGTTGCCATTGTCGATGGTAGCTCTAGCGCTGGCCATTCGAAAACTCGCCCGCCAGAACGCGTCGCTCGATGTCGACAATCTTGGCGAGACGGGCAGCGTGCCGGGGAGCAGGAGCGTAGACGGCGCCGAGAAAGGACCTGACCACTTCGAAAGCGGATTCCGGGCCGATCACGCGAGCACCGATGCAGAGGATGTTCATGTCGTCGTGCTCGACGCCTTGACGAGCGGAATAAGTGTCGTGGCAGAGGCTGGCCCGGATTCCGGGAAACTTGTTCGCCGCCACGCTCACGCCAACTCCTGAGCCGCAAACGAGGATTCCACGATCGATTTCGCCACGGAGGATTTTCGTGGCAACCATCTCGGCGAAATCTGGAAAATCGCAGGATTCAGGGCCGTTCGTGCCGCAATCGATCACATCCATCCCTTTGGCCTTGAGCAGTTGAAATACGTCGTTCTTGAGCAAATATCCCGCATGATCGCCGCCGATTGCGTACCGAAGAGTGGATGGATTGTTCATCAAATGCTTGCTCTCAAAGGAAAAGGGATAGCTGTTGCAATGGGAGATTTGAATAGGATGGGAAGCGTTTGCCAGCCCCAAAAACGTTCAAATGACTGGGAAAGTGGTTTGAATGGAAGCCTAGACGCTGTTGCCGTCAAGAGGAAACATTGTTACACTCCGTGACCCAAGGTTGTTTGAGTTTTTATGGTCGCGGCGTTGTAGCCGCACACTCACCCGATCGGTTACTCTTTTTTTAACGCTGCGTCGAGACTCGGTCCCAGAACTTTATCGCCTAGAAGGAATCACGTAAATCGAACTTTGAGTCGGTTGTCTGTCTTTCTCATGCGTCTAGCCGAAATCTCTCGCTAGCTTCCCCAAGGACTTCTACGCATGGTCAATCGTACCCTCATTCGTTCACTCGAGGACGACATTCTGGAGCAGGAACTTGAGATGATGTTTGGCGATACCGCCGAAACATTGGTTCTCGAGTCGCTCGAAGATGCAAACAAGCAGTTCGACGTCAATCAAATTGTCGAAGGCAAGATTGTCGAAATCAACGACGAATTCGTCGTAGTGGATGTTGGGTTCAAGAGCGAAGGTGCGATCCATAAGAACGAATGGGACGAAACCGAGCCGCCACCAGAAATTGGCCAATTGGTCAAGGTTCTGATCGAAGAAGTTGAAGATCAACACGGCGCGCCAGAAGACGTCCGCGCGATGATCAGCCTCAGCAAGCGTAAGGCTGAAAAGATCCTCCAGTGGGAGGAAATGATGTTGTCGGTCCAAGAAGGCCAAGTGGTCACTGGTACCGTCACTCGCAAAATCAAGGGTGGTTTGCTCGTCGACATCGGTGTTCCGGTCTTCTTGCCAGCTAGCCAAGTGGACATTCGACGTCCAAACGATATCGGCGATTACATCGGCCGCGTCGTTCAGTGCGAAGTCCTCAAGATCGACGAAACACGTCGCAATATCGTTGTCAGCCGACGATCGCTTATCGAGAAGCAACGCGAAGAAGATCGCGAGCACCTCATGGCCGAACTCGAAATTGGCCAGATCCGAAAGGGTATCGTCAAGAACATCGCCGACTTCGGCGCGTTCGTCGATTTGGGTGGTATCGATGGTTTGCTCCACATCACCGATATGAGCTGGGAACGAATTGGTCACCCGACCGAAATGGTTGCCATCGACCAAGAAATCGAAGTCAAGATTCTTCAAATCGATCGCGAAAAGCAAAAGATCGCTTTGGGACTCAAGCAAAAGCAAAACAATCCTTGGACCAATATTGCCGAGAAGTACCCAGTCGGAACAACCGTTCCTGGCGAAGTCGTCAATGTGATGAGCTACGGTGCGTTCGTGAAGTTGGAACCGGGCATCGAAGGTCTGGTTCACATCAGCGAAATGTCCTGGACTCGCCGCATCAACCATCCAAGCGAAATGGTTCAAATCGGCGACAAGATCGACGTCAAGATCTTGGGTGTCGACGCTCAAGGCCAACAACTGTCCTTGGGTATCAAGCAAACCCAATCCAATCCTTGGGATGTTGTACTCGAGAAATACCCAGAGAACGCTCAAGTCACTGGAAAGGTCCGCAACTTGACCAACTACGGTGCTTTCATCGAACTCGAAGAAGGTATCGACGGCTTGCTACACGTCTCGGATATGTCTTGGACACGCAAGATCAGTCATCCAAGCGAATTGCTGACCAAGGGTCAACAAGTTCATTGCCGCGTTTTGAGTGTCGACCAAACACGACGCCGAATCGCCCTTGGACTCAAGCAATTGGATGACGATCCATGGAATACCACCATCCCTGCCAAGTACCAACCAGGTCAACTGGTTAGTGGCAAGGTGACCAAGATCACCAACTTCGGCGTGTTCGTCGGATTGGAAGATTCGCTCGAAGGCCTGCTGCACATCTCTGAATTGGCTGACCACAAGGTCGAAAATCCAGAAGATATTGTCAAGGTTGGAGACGAAATCGAAGTCAAGGTTCTTCGCGTTGATAGCGACGAACGCAAGATCGGTCTGTCTCGCAAACGAGTTGAATGGTCCGAAGAGCAACACAAGGCTGAAGCTGAGAAGGAAAAAGAACAAAATCAGCAACAGGTCAAGTCCGACAAGCCACAAGTGGAACTCAAGGGTGGTTTGGGAAGCGAAGGATTGCTCATCCAGACACCTCCATCCAACTAGTTGGTTAGTTCGGTGACAAAATAAAAAAGGCCGCTCGCAAGAGCGGCCTTTTTCGTTGGATAGGTGCTACATCACTTGGGGATTCACTTGTCGCTTTGGTGCAGCAGGTTGTTTAGCGACCGAAAAGCCCGCCTAGCCGTCGGGCGGCATTTACGACCGCCAACTTGGCGTTGTCGACCAATTCACTACGGCCAACGTCAGTGGGCGAAAGCCTCAGCGATCGCAATCGTTTGTTGAGTCGGTGCAACGATTGGCGATTTCGCGAATCATTGGTTTGGAACGTGATGCTAAAGGAAATGGATACGGCGTCGCCATTCTTGACCCAGTGGGGGGCCGCGATCGGAAAATGCAGTCCATCACCCGGCCCCAATTCAAACCATTGGCCTCGGTCTGCGAACGAATCGAGATACGGGATATTGCGGTGTGCGCCTGTAAAGAACCCCTCGATTTGCTCTTCGCTGATCACGTTGCGATCTTCTCGATCGAACATTTGGACTCTTTTGCGTCCGCGAATCTGGAGCAAGAAATTGTTCTCCGGATCGATATGGAATGGAGTTACGGAGTTGGGTGACGAAATGAAAATGAATCCTTGCTGCTGGCACATGCCTGGAGCAATGCTTTCGGTAATTTCGCCAACTTGCTCCAAGCATGTACGCAGCAAGTCTTTGTACTCAGGTTGTTGCTCTACGTTCTTGAGGACCATCCAAGATTTGCACTCCTCGATTCTGCGAACGGTATCGACAATCGATAGACCATTGCGGGGAGTTTGGTTTGGGTCCTGAGTGACAGGCAAATCGCCTGCGTTGTACTCGACGGACTTTTCAGGCAAAGCCCCTGCCAACTCGACTAGTCGCGACAAATCGAGCAAGGGATGGTCCTGCAAATGATGCCGGATGGTAAAGGCACTTTTGTTGAACTTTTGCTCGAACTCATCGAACGAGAGAGCATCAAGTGGACTGGGGGTGCTGCCGCTGTTTTTTCCAGCGGGTTTCGTTGCGATAGGGCGTTCAAGTGTTGCCGTGGTCATTCCGAAGGTTCCTTGATTGATTGTCTGATTGGGGATTTTCTTTTCGGCGCGCATGCGGTCCGAATCGCTTGTTGGGTCCAACGAAGCAGCGGTAATGCGGACATTGCCAAGCGGCTTCCTCTTTGGTTGGTTCCTATGGAGATGGATTGCACTAGGCGTCTGTCAGGCCAAAGGCTATCGATCATGGGATGGTTTGGCGTAGCGCACGAATCCATCCAAGCGATTTCGCGATGGTGATGTAGCATTTCGATATTCTCTTTTTCCAGGACGCATCCAGGCGAAAACTTGTAATAGTCTTCGTCATAGGTGATCTTCCACGCAAAGCCGTTTGTGCCTGTGGTGATGTTGCACTTCATCGCAATGGTTTTGTCGTCCAATTGGAGTGCCAGCAGCTGTAGCTTGCCATTCGCGGCGCATCGATGGAGCATCTCTGATGTGAAACGTTGATCGCTTTGGCTTTTGCTAAGGGCGGTTCCAATACGTCCTTTCCAACCTCGCTCCTCTAGTTCTAAAAATCGCTTGATCCAATCTTCGCAAGGTTCTCCCGCTCGATAGGATGCGACATGCAAGCGACCTTGTTCTCCCAATCTCTTGCTGAGTCGAGTCACAGAATGCCGTCGAACCTTGCTCCAACGAGCAAAATACTCTTGAGATGAATCGCAGGGGCGAAACACCGCTCGGCGGTGCATGCTGCGAACAAAGAACGGGAGATCGGACTCTTGAATAAACTGCGAAAGGATCTGCTGAAAGGGGCCGTCCGCGCCCACGCATGTCAGCGTAGTCCAAAGGGGGCAGTTTCTGCTATTGGAAAAATGGTTCCAATAAGCATGGAGCACCTCAACGCCAATGTCTTGTCGGATCAGCGGGGTTGTCAAGAAAGCTTGCGGGTATCGCCAGCTTTCAAGGCTGGGCAATCGGATTTGCTTTTGGTCGCTGGATGGAACGAGAGGCATCAATCCGCACAGCAGCGGAGCTCCCTTGGGGCATCCTCTCGGCTTGGCGGTTGCGAGGAGAATACGAAGGCCTTTTTCAAAGTACTGCTCAAAGGCAGGGTGTAGCAATTCAGGCTCGTAAAACACGTTCGGTTCGCATGCAACTTTGGCTAATTCCTGCCAAGCGTTCATCCAAGGTGCGAGTTGCTGCAAGGTATTAACCTCGACAACCTCTATCTTGGATTCCGGTACCGGTGTTGTTGTCGTTGCGTGCTGCTGCGTTGACGATGCCGGTTTGGGAAAGAACAATACCGGGGCTTGGTCGCCTGTATCCGAAGTGGTATTCGACGATGGGGTAATCATGATGGGGGCTATTTTGTTTCGAGTGCTGGCTGCAAAGAGCGAACAAGCCCGAGGACCGTTTTGGTCTTTCTCTTGAACTCCCCGAGGATGTCCTGGGTGAATCCGACGACGCGCGACATCGTTTGTGGCGGGCGGAGACGCATGGTTGACAGCGGGATCGCTTTACCTCCCCAATAGCTTTTGTACTTCTCATCTCCCCGTAGGAAATCGTATACCGAGAATTGCTCTTCTATGGCTTGTCGTATCGCCGCAATCGTTAACGAGTGTCCTGGCTCCAATTCCATAAGACTCGGTTCGATACCGGATTGATACATGTAGAGTGTGTCTGTACCCTGCAGCAGCAAATGCATCGCAACCGCTTTCCCGTTCACTTCACACCATTGGACACGTACTCCTTGCCGTTGAGCGAGCAAGTTTACCGCTTCTCTTAGGAATGGTTCAAAGCGAGGATCGGAGTACGATCCAGATTGCCCAAGTGTCTGCCGACGAGATTGATGCAATCGCTTTAAGGTGTCGAGCGATGTGGATACGTTTTTAGGATCCGTGCATTGATAGAATCTGCATTCCTTGGAATCAATTCTGGATATTAGCTTTTTGGCTTTGCGTTTGGTCGAAGAGCCGAGGCTTTGCAAATACTCTGGCCAAGTGCTTGGCAATCGCAGCTGGAAGCTATTCTCGATGGCGCTCAGAACGACCTGAAATCCAAAGGTCTCAAACGCATCCTTGATCATGTCTGATGATTCGTCGTCGCGGATCACTGCGTCGATCAATAGCTCAGAGCTCTGGTGGCTAGGGTTTTCTAAGAGCACGCCGTGGATGTGATCAGCCAGGGCTACATGAACAGCCAAGGAACAGTCGGGGGCGGTAATGAACCGCGAGTAATCAGTGCAGACGTGGCCGCTGCCCAGCAATTGCATGGATTGATGGCCATATTGATTCTGAATTCCAAACGGAGCAATACCGACGGTTTTTCCTGATTCGTCGATACAATGGTAGATTCTAAGGGGTTGCGAGCATCCAAAGTGTTTCCACCAAGTCAGCAACCATTCTGGCGAAAGGAGTGGCTCGTTGGGAACCAATTCTCGCCAGGGGGTTGCGATTTGCCATGCTGCGTCAATATTGGTAATGCATTCGATCCTCATGTCCAACCATATGTTAGACGGTCTGAAGTTGCTGGTTTGCAGCAACAACAATTTGGTAGAACCGCGGTATTAATAACGCTGTTGTCGACTGGATCGTTTGTGTCGATTGTAGTGATTCATCGGAACTCACCACGAGTTCGGCAACGAAAGTGCTTCGGAACTCATCACGCGTCCCAGAGCAAGCATTTCCCTTTTCTGCATTCCGCGGGATTTATATGTTCTCCGCTGGTTCACGTTCAAAGCCCTGAATAATTCCGTTTTCAATCAGCAGAAGCACGTTGGTTTACCTCTCTCAATTGTCCAAACGAGTGGTTTGTCGCTTGCTTTGGTATCGCATTGCCTTAGACTGAGGTAGTCCATGTTAACGCGGAAGACACAATAAAGGGACGCCAACCTCCTTGGCATGTCCGGTTATGTAGTAAGCCGACGAGTATGAACCTACTGCGAACGTATTTTCGTTCCGGGTTCGAACTCGTCGGCTTTTTTTATTTTCATACTTGCCAAATAGGGCAGCCGTCACCTGATCACTCAATTCAAAAAATCGTTAAGTCGTTTCCGAAAGCACTATTCCTTGGACGGGGCAGCGTCGAAACGATCCGATCCGAGTTTTGAGGAAGGCGAACGACCTTTTCGCGATGAGATACTGAGTACAGAGCAACTGGAGAGGCACGCAAACGTCGTTGCCGAACTGCATACGTTGTGTTTGGAAAAAACGAGTGACAAATTACTGCCACGTCTCGACGACAATGAACGGATACTCAAAGACACTTACGACCTGATTACGATTGCGGTCGAGCAAAACCGACGTATCGCACCAGCGGCGGAATGGTTACTGGATAACTTCTATTTGATCGAAGAGCAGATACGGTCCACGCGCAGTCTGTTGCCAAGTTCCTACAGCGGCGAACTGCCTCGATTAGCAAATACCTCGGTTGCTCATTATCCGCGAGCATACGGAATTGCAATCGAACTGATCTCGCATACGGACGGTCGTGTCGACACCGCTGCATTGGATGGGTTTGTGAGCGCATACCAACGCGTGACCGCGCTCAAATTGGGCGAGCTATGGGCGTTGCCGTTGATGTTGCGATTAGCGCTTATTGAAAATCTGCGACGCGTTGCAAGCCGTATCTCTAAAGGCCGAATCGAACGCGATCTGGCTGCCTATTGGGCGACCAAAATGATCGCCACGATGGAACAAAATCCGACCGATCTGATCCTGGTCTTGGCTGATATGGCCAGAGCGAACCCGACGTTGTCCGGTGCGTTTTTGGCAGATCTCATGAGGCACTTGCAAGGGCAAACCACTAATTTTGGAATCGCAAATAGTTGGCTGGAGCAGCGACTAGCCTTGAGTGGCAACAGTATTGAACAACTGATACTGGACGAAGGGCAATCGCAAGCGGCAGACCAGGTTTCAGTCGGTAACAGCATCATCAGTCTGCGGTTCTTGAGCGTCCACGACTGGAGGCAGTTTGTTGGGGACCAGAGCATTGTCGAAAAGACGCTTCATTGCGACCCAAGTGGTGTCTTTTCGAACATGGATTTTGCAACTCGGAATCGCTATCGACATGCGGTTGAGGCCATTGCAAAGCGCGCAGGTTGTTCGGAAGTAGAGGTGGCCAAAAGGGCGGTGCAACTTGCACAAGCCGAGGCGGTCGACCCGCAGCATGAACGGTCGACGCACGTGGGGTACTTTCTTATCGATCGTGGTCGCCCTGCGTTGGAGCGTTTAGTCCATATGCGATTAACGCCATCGGTGGCGATAGAAAAGTTTCGACGCGCGTTTCCTCTGACTATCTACTTGGGAACGGCCATCCTTGTTGCTTTCGTTGCAGCATGTTGGTTTTGTCGCTCGGACCGCTGGATAGACTATGGGTACCTACCGATGTGGCTCATGGCGGTGCCGATGGCATTCTGCTGCCTGCAACTCGGGATTACCGTAACCAATTGGATTGCCACCTTGGTGATCAAACCTGTTGCGCTCCCTAGAATGGACTTCCAGTATGGTATTCCTGAGGACAGTAGGACGCTCATTGCGATTCCGACGATGCTCACGAGCGAGTCAGCTGTTCACCATTTGCTAGAGGCCTTGGAGCTCCGGTACTTGGCAAATCGGGACAAGCATTTGCACTTTGCGCTTGTGACCGATTTCCCAGACGCCGAGACCGAGACTACCATTTCGGACGCAGCGCTCGTTGAACAAGCGGTACAAGGGATAGAGAGGCTCAATTGCCTCTATTGCGAGGAGCAGTCGCCGCAACAATTCCATCTACTACATCGTTCTCGGACCTGGAACACCCAAGAGAAGATATGGATGGGGTATGAACGCAAACGCGGCAAGCTTGCAGATCTAAATGCCACCTTGAGAGGTAGCGTCAATCGATTCAGTGTGATGGTCGGCGATTTGGCAACCTTACAACAAGTGCGCTACGTCATCACGTTGGATAGCGACACGCAGCTTCCTTTTGATGCGGCTCGAAAAATGATCGAGGCGATGTCGCATCCGCTGAACCGGCCGGTGCCCAATGAGTCCGGGGTAGGTGTTTCGGCTGGTTATACGATTCTGCAGCCACGCGTTGGAGTGAGTCCAAAGAGCTCCCAGAGGTCATGGTTTGTTCGCCTATTCGGCGAGCCCGGAATCGATCCCTACACGAGGCTCGTGTCGGATCTATACCAAGATCTTTTTCAAGAGGGATCGTTTATAGGTAAAGGGATCTACGACGTCGACGCGTTCGAAAAGTACTGTGGTAATTTTCCAGAGAATGCGATCCTCAGCCATGATCTTTTAGAAGGGTGCTATGCGCGTGCTGCCGTAATTAGCGATGTCATCTTGTACGAGGATTTCCCGTCCAGTTACGCAGTGGATGCTGGTCGGAGACACCGGTGGATTCGAGGCGATTGGCAGATCGCTGGATGGCTTGCTCCTCGCGTTCGCCAGAATGCATTAGGACGTGGACGTAACCCGCTGACGGCTCTGTGCTTTTGGAAGATTTTTGACAACCTGCGCCGTAGCCTGATGCCGATTGCAATTCTAATTCTATTAGCGATTGGGTGGTTGGCGCTGCCGTTAGCAGGCGGCCTCATGGTCACATTCTTTGTGCTGACGATGCTAGCAGCTCCGCACCTTTTGCCGGCTCTGGTTGACTTGTTCAGAAAGCCAACCGGTGTGCCGGTCTTTGCTCATTGTGTGGTTGCGATGCATGCGATTGCAAGACACTTGTTGCATGCGCTTTATGCCATCGTATTCGTACCGTACGATGCGTATCTTAGCGCTGACGCGATCCTTCGCACGCTCTACCGTGTGCATTTTTCACATCAACGTATGCTAGAGTGGAAAACGTCGAGCGACGCGGAGAGGGCGACCGGAAAAGACCTTGCTAGCTTCTCGAGGGCGATGATCTTTGCACCAATCGTGTCCGCAATCCTCATCCTTTTGATTTCCATTATTCACGCGCAATTGCTTTACGCTGTGCTGCCAATCTTGGCTTTATGGCTAGCGTCGCCTGTGCTCGCATGGCAACTGAGTCGTGAGATTCCAGTTGTCGCGTACCAATTGAAAGATGCGCAGCGATTGTTCTTGCGAAAGCTCGCTAGGAAAACGTACCGGTATTTTGAAACCTATGTCAATGAATCAGAGAACTGGCTTCCGCCCGACAATGTCCAATTTAACCAAAGTGAGCGCATCGCTTCGAGAACCAGTCCTACCAATATTGGCATGGCACTGCTAGCCGATTTGACTGCTCTCGACCTTGGATACTGCAACGTATCAACCTTGATGGCTCGGACGTCGAGAACCTTGGATACGTTGAGTAAGATGGAACGGTACCATGGCCATTTTTATAACTGGTACGATACTTGTTCACTGTCACCGCTTTTGCCGCGTTATGTTTCCACGGTAGACAGCGGAAATTTCCTGGGCCACTTAAGGGTACTCTCCAGCGGGATCCGGGAGCTCACAGACGCAAAGACGTGGGACAAGCGTTGTTTTGAGGGGCTAACGGATACGCTCACCATACGTGCGGAGCTTGAGTCGGCC
>CAIXME010000357.1 GCA_903920425.1 uncultured Pirellula sp.
CAGTCAAGCGTTGACGATCAAATTGACTCGCGATGTGCCCATGGATGAGATAGTGGGTATGCTCAGCAGTGCCAATGAGTGGGCCAAGGTTGTGCCGAACGAACGTGTTGCATCTATGGAGTCTTTGACCCCTGCAGCGGTAACGGGCGGGCTTGTTTGCCCCGTTGGGCGATTGCGTAAAATGGATTTGGATCCGTCGCAAAAAGGAATGTATCTGTCGGCCTTTACTGTCGGCGACCAATTGCTGTGGGGCGCCGCTGAACCGCTTCGCCGAATGATGCGGATCTTGATCGACTAGAGTCGAAGTCCTTTGGATTGTGAATTCCATGTTGCGATCGCCGCAATGACGGCGGTCGACGACGGTCGAGCTTCGGTTGTTGTGTACAATCAGAACCGTTCGCATAGGCCCTTTGTCGGCCTTCGTTTCATCATTGCATCGACACGTGTGCTTAGGATCGCAACATGCTTCATCGCAGGCGTTTTCTGGATTTGAGCTTGGCTGGTCTCACAGTGACGGCCTCTGTTTCTCAAGGTGGCTTGGTGGCCTGCGCGGTGGCGCAATCAATGCCCGGTGAGTCTTTGGTTGACTGGATTTATCGAACCAATGGAACGTGGGATGACGTGCTATTCAACAAAATGCAGGGTTGGGCGAACGAGTACAAGGAGGGAGATCAATCGCTGGGGATCGCTGCCGAATCCCTTGAGGCGAGGGAAGCAGCGAGAGAATTGTTGCGTCACACGAAACTGTCGCAGATCGACGAACATGCAACACATCGCGATCAGCTGTTTCGATATGCGAACGCTGCGATGGAATCGGCCGGCGATTTGGGTGTGATGGACTGGACGCTGGATCGCTTGAAGCGATTCTTGCTCGAGTCCTCGGAAGCTGAGATACATCGGATCAAGTCGTCGCTGAGCAGTGATGTGATCGCGTGTGTGGTCAAGTTGATGACCAGCGAGCAGTTAACGCAAGTTGGGGCGAAGGTTTTCAATCCGTTGCCTGGTACCAAGATAGGAGCCAAGGGATACGTCGGCGCTCGTATCCAGCCAAACTCCCCGACCGATCATGTGGACGATATCCGATGGCAAGTGTTCAACGCCTTTGCCTTTGCCGTGGGGGATGTGTTGATTGGGACAAACCCGGTTTCGAGCGACCCGGATTCGGTTGTGGCCATCGAGAAGACGTTACAAGAAATCACGCGAGCGTTTGAACTCACGGACCTGCTGCCACATTGTGTGCTTGCGCACATCGATGTCCAATCGGAAGCCGAACGTCGCTCCCCGGGTTCTACAGCGTTGTGGTTTCAGAGTATTGCCGGAAATGATCCAGCGAATGCGACCTTCGATATCAGCGTCGACAAGATGATTGCCCATGCGGAGTCGCGTGATGGCAAGTTTGGGCTGTACTTTGAAACAGGACAAGGAGCCGACTTTACCAACGGCCACGGGCAAGGGATGGACATGGTCACACTGGAATCGCGCAAGTATGGATTCGCCCGCGCGCTAACAAAAACAATCGACGATCGATTGCAAAAGCGCAGCGCGCGCAACAAGGCTTGGGTGCATGTGAATGATGTCGCTGGATTCATCGGCCCGGAAGTATTCCGATCGAAAGAGCAATTGGTGCGTTGCTGCCTCGAAGACATCGTGATGGGAAAACTGCATGGCCTCATGATCGGTTTGGATATCTGTACCACGTTGCATATGGATGTCAGTCTAGATGAATTGGGGTGGTGCATCGATCAGATCGTACCGGCCAACCCTGGGTATTTGATGGCGTTGCCGACGAGGATCGATCCCATGCTGGGATACTTGACCACGGGATACCACGATCATGTTCGAATTCGAGAGAAATTCGGCACGAAGGTCGACGATCGCATGTGGCAATTCTACCAATCCATTGGAGTCCTGGATTCGCTCGGGAAGCCCACGGCACATTTTGGCGACCCTGCGTGGGTTTATCTGCAGTTTTGTCGCAAACAGAATGACCCAAGAAGCGAGCAAGAGATCCGCGAGGAGGCAAAGAACCAAATTGCAGAGGTGCGATCGCGTGGGGTGTTTATTGCTGAAGGGTGCGGTGCAAGCACGTCGGATTTGCCTGTCGAATTGTCCAATCAAATCCACAAGATATATGCGGATGCAAAAGAAGCGATTTGGACTGAGATGCCTGATGGTTTCGAAGATGCGCAGCCCAATAGCATGGGTGTTGCTACGTTGTCGACAGATCGACTGGATTACATTTTGCACCCGGTTTCGGGCGAGCGATTGTCGGGTGGTTCGATCTTAAAGGTCAAGGAACTGCGCCGGTCGCTTGAAGGGCGATACGATGCTTTGTTGGTCGTCTCGGATGGACTGAACGCGAATGCGATCTTGCAGTCGAATCAACTGACTCAGTTGATTGCCTCGTTACGACGAGAGTTTGTCGCGAAGGGGTTGCGAATAGCTCCGGAGCAGATTGTTGTTCGGTCAGGTCGAGTGCGTGCAGGGTATCGAATCGGTGAGTTGATGTTTGGTGACCCGTCAAGTGCGATCAAGCGAAGCAATACGATATTGCACATCATCGGAGAGCGGCCAGGAAGTGGGCACAATACGATGTCGATTTACATGACATC
>CAIXME010000358.1 GCA_903920425.1 uncultured Pirellula sp.
CGTTACGGTCAGGCTGGGTTGCCTACCGATTCGATTCATATCAAGTTCACAGGTGCTGCGGGCCAAAGCTTTGGCGCGTTCCTCGCTCACGGCGTAACGTTAGAACTCGAAGGAGACGCGAACGACTATGTCGGCAAGGGACTATCTGGCGGACGAATTATCGTTTACCCAGACAAACGGTCCACGTTCCGACCTGAGGATAACATTATTGTCGGTAACGTTTGCCTCTACGGAGCGACCACTGGCGAGTTGTTCATTCGGGGCCGCGCGGCAGAGAGATTTGCAGTGCGAAACTCCGGTTGCTCGGCTGTTATCGAAGGGGTCGGCGATCACGGTTGCGAGTACATGACCGGTGGTCGCGTCGTGATCTTGGGTGCAACCGGAAGAAACTTTGCCGCTGGTATGAGCGGTGGTGTTGCCTACGTTTTGGCTGACCTCGATGCGTTCCGCATTCAATGCAATCTGGGTACCGTCGAATTGGAGCGAGTCGAAGAACAAGAAGACATCGACGAGCTACGCTCACTCGTTTCGAAGCATGCCGAGCTAACAGGCTCGACCGTTGCGAAAGATCTATTGAGTGATTGGGACAGTGCTTTGTCGCGTTTCGTCAAAGTGATGCCAACCGATTACAAACGAGTTCTGAAAGAACTCAAACTAGAACAGCAACTGCAACCGGCGTAAGGGGCTCCTGCGTCCATCAGAGCAAACCATTGGCGATCCAGTTCCTAAACTGGCTCGCAGACCAAATCCATCGTTCAACGCACACATTCAACATTAAAGATTGCAAGCATGGGAAAGCCAACGGGATTCAAAGAGTTTGAACGGAAGAAGGTTGAGTATCGGCTGCCGGTGATTCGATTAAACGATTACAACGAAATCTACACCGAGCCAAGCGAAGAACACTTGCGCACCCAAGGTGCTCGTTGCATGGACTGCGGAGTTCCATTCTGCCAATCCGCAACCGGTTGCCCCATCGACAACTTGATTCCTGAGTGGAACGATTTGGTTTACCACGGCAGGTGGCGCGAAGCCTTGGATCGATTGCACAAGACCAATAACTTCCCCGAGTTTACAGGTCGCGTTTGCCCAGCACCATGCGAAGGAGCATGCGTTTTGGGAATCACCAACCCCGCGGTCACGATCAAGAACATCGAATCAGCGATTATCGATCGAGCCTTTGAGCAAGGTTGGGTTACCGCGTCTCCACCGCAAACGAGAACCGGTAAAAGCGTAGCGATTATTGGCGGAGGCCCAGCGGGTCTAGCAGCAGCGGATCAGCTTAATAAAGCTGGCCACAATGTTACGGTATACGAACGGGCGAACCGAATCGGTGGATTGCTAACGTATGGGATCCCCAACATGAAACTGGACAAAGGTGTTGTACAACGACGTCTTGATCTGATGGCAGCCGAGGGTGTTAAGTTCGTGACAGGTGCCGACGTCGGACGCACGGTCGATCCTAAGCAATTGATGGCCGAAAATGATGCCGTCTTGCTATCGACGGGTGCGACCAAGCCACGCGATCTGCCTATCCCGGGCCGACAACTAAAGGGAGTTCATTTTGCAATGGAATTCCTGACCGCCAACACCTCGAGCTTGCTCGACAGCAACCATGCCGACGGTAAGTTCATCTCGGCCAAGGGCAAGCGTGTAGTAGTTATCGGTGGTGGCGATACAGGTTGCGACTGCATCGGAACGAGCTTGCGCCACGGGTGCACTCAACTTGTTAATTTTGAATTGATGGACAAACCACCACAAGACCGTGCGGCTGACAATCCATGGCCTCAATGGCCGAGGATTTTCCGAGTCGATTATGGGCACGAGGAAGCGGAAACCAAGTTCGGCGAAGATCCGCGAGAGTACTGCATTTTGAGCAAGGAGTTTATCGACGACGGAGCGGGGAATGTCACGGGGATCAAGACCGTCCGTGTACAGTGGGTCAAAAAGGATGGCCGGATGACTATGGAGGAAGTTGCGGGAAGCGAAGAGGTTATCGGAGCGGATCTTGTATTGTTGGCGATGGGCTTTTTGGGGCCAGAGCACTACGTATCTGAGATTTTGGGAATAGAGACTGACCCGCGAAGCAACTACAAGGCAGAGCACGGCAAGTTCGACACGAGCGTCCCGGGCGTTTTCGCAGCAGGCGACTGCCGCCGGGGTCAATCCTTGGTGGTGTGGGCGATCAACGAAGGCCGAGGGGCAGCGCGAGCAATCGACATCTACCTTCAAGGCCAAAGTACATTGCCAGCCCCAGGCACAACCATGGGCTCTGCACTGATGACAGCATCACGTTAACATCAGCTCTTTAGTCTTTAGTCTTTAGTCTGAAGTCTGAAGTCTGAAGTCTGAAGCCTGAAGCC
>CAIXME010000359.1 GCA_903920425.1 uncultured Pirellula sp.
AGCTCCAACACCAAAGTTTTGATTGCAATCTAACCAAGCTCCCATGTCCAGTCGCATTCCGACCAGCATTTCGTTGCCGATTGGGTTGTTGCTGCCACCGGCGAGTGGAATGGTTGGCAACGCGGTTGGTGAGTTTCCACCGACGACCAAAGGAGCGCCTGTTAGACCCTTACCCCACCACAGCAAGGTTTCGCTTTCGAACCAGACGTTCGAAGCACCAATGCTGCTGCAGCCCGATGCACAACTGGTGTTGCATGAGCCAGAGTAAACTGGTTCCTCATACGTTGGAATGGGAGCTGTGAGTGGCTGGGCTTCACCGCTATAGGAAGCCATATTGTACGACGAATCGTGGATGGTTCCTTGTGCGGACGGAGCCGATGCTGCCGTTGCGTCATGAGTCGCAACGCCGCCATCACCGATTCGGCCAACGCTTGAAAGAGGAGTACTGGATGCGTAATCTTGCCCCAAAGCTATCGAGGAACTACCAGTTCCACACAAAGAGGCAATGATGAGGGTCAGTGTTTTTTTATCTATTCTCATAATTTCTTTCTCGCTAAGCGATGGCTTGCGTACCGCACGCATAATTGGATCGGTCGGATTCGTCAGAAAATGAGGACAAAAAGGATCTACAGGCATATTCTGCGCAGATTACCCAAACCGCCCTTACCGAATTGTTGGGTTGAAAAGGCCATTCCCAAGCAGTTTGATTTCAATGCTGGAATGAAAAGGAGGACGGAAACGATTCCAATGCTTACAATTGTTTCAGCGACAAATTCCCCGTTCACTTTGCTAAATCACCTATGTCCAGTTTGCTTGATCCCGCACCAGACAAACCAACCAAAACCAACACAGCAGAGGCGGGTGGGGACAGGAAGCTCCATCTGCCGTATCGACCGCACGTTTCTGCTGGCTGGGTTCTGCCTGGAGTCGCTCGTTATAAAGTAGGCCAATGGCTTGAGCAGACCAAAGCCGTAAACGCGTGGGAAAACCATCGACGCGAACTGACGGAGCCACAACTGCGAAAAGAAGCGTTGTCGCTGATCTACCGCGCCAAGAGTGGTGAACCGCTTTCTACGTTGGTTCCGGAATCGTATTCACTGATTCGCGAAGCCGGTCGGCGCGCGCTCAACATGCGCCATTACGACGTGCAGATACTCGGGGGCATCTGTTTGTTTCATGATGGTATTGCGGAGATGCAAACGGGAGAAGGAAAGACACTTACCGCGACGCTACCGATGGCATTGCATGCGCTCAATGGAAAAGGTGCACACCTCGCGACCGTCAACGACTATTTGGCTCAGCGGGATGCCGAATGGATGAAACCGCTCTACGATCTTTTGGGTTTGCGATCGGGAATTGTGTTAACCGATCACGATCAAGATCAACGCCGGAAAGCGTATGCGGCTGATGTCACTTATGGTACGGCCAAGGAGTTTGGTTTCGACTTTTTGCGGGATCGCCTTTTGATGCGAGCGCAAGGACGCGCTGTCGACGACTTTTTGGGTTCAGGCTCACAGGAGCGATGGACTTCAGCAGGAGAGCAACCCGTGCAGCGCGGCATGCATTTTTGCTTGGTCGACGAAGCGGATAGTATCTTGATCGATGAAGCGAGAACGCCGCTCATCATTGGTTCTCTCGGTGATGAGTCACGCGATATTGTGATCGCGACGTTCAAGTGGGCGGCTGCGCATGCCCCGTCGTTTGAGTTAAAAGAACATTTTACGATCGAGGAAGATTCCAGAAAGATCGAGCTGACGGCGCGCGGTCGACAGTATGTACGTTCGTTGCCTCGCAGCGAAGACATTCGCTTGGCCGCATTGGTCGATTTGTATGAATACATCGAACGTGCGATCAAGGTGTACCGCGATTTCCATTTGGATAGGCAGTATGTGGTGCGCGACGGTGAGATCGTAATCGTCGATGAGTTTACGGGGCGGTTGGCCGAAGGACGAAAGTGGCGAGACGGTATCCACCAAGCCATCGAAGCAAAAGAGAAAATCGAGGTAACGGTTCCAACGGGGCAAGCGGCACGAATCACCGTGCAAGATTTGTTTTTGCGTTACAAGCACTTGGCGGGAATGACCGGTACGGCAGCAACGAGCGCTAAAGAGCTTCGCCGCATCTACAAAACACCCGTGGTGCAAGTCCCGACCAATCGACCTCCCAAGCGTCAACGTCTACCGGACGTCGTTTTTCACGACATGACAGAAAAGTTCAAAGCGATTGTCGAAGAGGTCAAGGGCGTGCATGACAAAGGACGACCGGTGTTGATCGGGACTCGTTCGATTGATAAGTCATCGATCTTGGCAGACATGTTGCGAAAAGCAGGAATGCAAGTTCAGGTTCTCAATGCGCACGAAGTGGAACGTGAAGCGGAGATCGTCGCCAATGCTGGTCGACGTGGACAGATTACGGTAGCCACCAACATGGCTGGCCGCGGTACGGACATCAAATTGGAAGACGAAATCCGACAAATCGGTGGCATGTTTGTTATTTGCACCGAACTGCATGATGCCGCTCGAATCGATCGACAGCTTATTGGACGGTGCGGTCGTCAAGGGGATCCCGGAACATTCCGGCAGTACTTGTCCATGGATGACGATATCTTGAGAAACGGCTTTGGGACGAAAGTTGCCGAAAAATTGAAAGCGATCGGTGCCAGCGGCGGCAATCTCGACCGATATGCGGCGCATTTCAAGACCGCACAGCGAAAAGTTGAAAAGAAACACTTTCGAGACCGCATGGCATTACTGCATCACGAGAAGGAACGAACTAAGATTCAAAGGGAGATGGGGCAGGATCCCTATCTGGATACCGCAGAATAGCTAATTCTGCTCAACAGCCCCCAAAACGGCCTCGATGAAATCGCTCAGCAATTCGAACTCAATCATTACTCTACAGCAGCCTCGAATGCGCAAGGGGTCGTTTGCGAGTTTGATCGGCGCGTCTCCTTTGCTCGATGTGTTCGTCGCTGGAGCGGAAAACCGTGCCGTAGTCGAGTGCTTGTCCCCCGGCGGTATCGAGAACTTGGTAGAACGTTCTCCCGTTTTTTTGTACGGGCCAAGCGGTTCAGGTAAGACGGCCATCGCACTAACACTGGCTGCGAGATGGGCGAACGAAAGCAATTCCAGAACGTTGACGATCACAAGTGGCTCGGATTTTTCCAAGGCGTTTACCCGCGCTATCGAAGCGGACGACATGGATCGGTTCCGACAACTACATCGGCAATGCCATTGCCTGGTGGTCGATAACGTTCATGAATTGGCGACCAAGCCCGCGGCGCAAGAGGAAATGGTATCCACTCTGGAGCAATTACTGATGCAGGGAAGTACTGTCATCGTGACCGCCTCCGAGCTGGCTCCGTTGACGCCCCACTTTAAATCAGCTCTGACTAGCAGGCTCACCGGTGGATACAGCGTTGCCGTCTCGTTGCCCCTGGCATCAGCTCGGAAGGAGATTTTGCGATTATTGGCTTTGCATTCCCAATTGGAAATCAGCCCGAGCGACCTGGAGGCGATCGGTGCCCAGCTCAATGATGGCATGTCGCCATTGCAGTTGCGTGGGGTCCTAATTCGATGGGCGCATCACGATCGCTTGACGCCCGATCGCACAACGCGTGAATCCAAACGCATGATTGACACGTTGGTAGATTCCCAAATTGCAAAAGCGCCTGCGGTTCTGGATATCGCAAAAGCAGTAGCGAGAGAAATGCAGGTTACGATGGAGCTATTGCGGGGCCCTGGCCGAAAATCGAGCGTCGTCCGAGCACGCGGGGTTGCCATGCATCTCATGCGAAAATGGACCGATGTATCGTATCAGAATATTGGCGAGTTCTTTGGCGGCCGAGATCACACTACCGTCATGCATGCCTGCAAGAAAACGGCCGACGAACTTGCTACCGATCATGAGTTGATGCGGATCGTAGATCGCGTAAAGCAAAAGCTAAAATTAACTTAGTTTCCGGGGCAAATGGCCCCAAATTCAGGAAACCAGCGAATTGGGTATGAGTGTTCGGGTTTTGCGAATATATTGGTCGCTTTAACCGTTCCGTTGTCCACTCCAGGTTTGGAAAGCTTCTCGCTGAATGCCGCAGATCACAATTCAAGAACTTACCATCGGCTATCGCGGGCCAAGTCTCCTGTCGGAAGTTTCGTGCCGGATTGAGCCGGGTGAACGTATCGGACTACTGGGGCGAAACGGATGTGGCAAGACCACATTGATGCGTTTGATATCGGGTCAGGAAACGCCCGAGTCGGGCAAAATCGAATTGAGCGAGGCGACGCGCGTCGCAATTCTGCCTCAAGATGTTCCGATGGGGATTAGCGGGACGGCAGCAGAAGTCATCGCGCTGGGATTGCCTGCAGAAATGTCAGACATCGAAAATCACTGGGAACGAGACCAGATGGTGGATCGAACCCTCGAGCAAATGGAAATCGATGGAACTGCTGACTTTCAAAGACTCTCCACCGGAATGAAACGCCGTGTATTGCTCGCTCAAGCAATCGTGAGCAAGCCCGATGTTCTGCTGCTCGACGAACCAACCAACCATTTGGATATCGATGCAATCACATGGCTGGAAGGCTTTTTAGGATCGCTGTCGTCCACGTTGCTGTTTGTGACCCACGACCGTGCGTTTTTGACCAGGTTGGCCCAACGCATTCTCGAGATCGATCGAGGCAAGTTATTCGATTGGGCGTGCGACTACCCCACATTTTTGAAACGCAAAGAACAAGCGTTGTTGGCCGAAGAAAAGCAACAAGCACTCTTTGACAAAAAATTGGCAGAGGAAGAAGTTTGGATTCGAACGGGGGTCAAGGCTCGAAGGACTCGCAACGAAGGCCGAGTTAGGGCCTTGGAGGCGATGAGAAACCTACACGCTCAACGCCGCAAGACCGAGGGTAACGTCAAAATGCAGATCGATGCCGGTGAACGAAGCGGTATGCTCGTTTGCAACCTCACTGGCGCATCTTTTGGTTATGACAATAAAGTCATCATTCCGCCGCTCGATATCACGATCATGCGCGGTGACAAGCTTGGGATTATCGGCCGTAACGGTGCTGGCAAGTCTACGCTGCTCAAGGGCCTGCTAGGTAAGCTTGATCCTATGGAAGGTAAAGTCAAGCTCGGGACCAAGCTTGAAATCGCCTACTTCGATCAGACCCGAGAGATCTTGGATATCGACAAGACTGCCGAGGAGAATGTCGGGCAAGGTAAAACGATGATCACGGTCAATGGAAAGTCCAAGCACATCATCGGATACTTACAAGACTTTTTGTTTACTCCTGAACAAGCTCGATCTCCCATTCGATTCTTTTCCGGTGGACAACGCAATCGATTGCTACTTGCGAAGTTGTTTGCTCGGCCTGCCAACATGCTGGTAATGGACGAACCGACGAACGATCTCGATACGGAATCGCTTGAACTGCTGGAAGAGCGATTGGTCGAATACGATGGTACCGTGCTAGTCGTCAGCCACGATCGATCCTTCTTGAACAATGTCGTAACCAGTACGGTCGTTTTCGAAGAATCGGGTATCAAAGAGTACGTAGGTGGATACGACGACTGGTTGCGTCAACGCAAAGCCGCCCTGAAGGCTGCTTCCAAAGCAAACGATGCCAAGAACGGTTCAAGCTCCTCGGCGTCCAAAGGAGGGATCAAGCAGACGTTGCCGGCAAGCGGCAAAACGCAAGAGTCTGTGGCTGTCGCAAAAAAGATGAGCTTCAAAGAACGTAATGAGCTCGAAAAGATGCCAGGGCTCATCGAATCCTATGAAGCAGAGCAGAGGTCGTTGCACACTAAAATGGCCGAGCCAGAGTACTTTAAACTTCCGCAAGCCACACTTCAAAAAGATCAGTCGCGGCTCAACGAATTGGATGAATTGCTGGTCTCTGCGTACGCGCGATGGGACGAACTTTCTGCCCGCGACGTATAAGCCCAATCAGTGAATTAGCGAACATCTATGAATATCGAAGACGATTCCCTGCCGAGTGATGAACTGCGGCTTGACCACTTTTTGCAAACCCAAGGTTTGACGGATACGGGCGGGCAAGCCAAATTCCACATCCAAAATGGCGAAGTCAAAGTGAACGGGACCGTGGAAACACGTCGCCGCAGAAAACTCGCATTGAATGACATCGTGGAGCTGGGCGGCAAGAAATTTGTTGTAAAAACGCTCGGCTAATTGAGCGTGAATTGCAGTGAACAACGCGCTTCGGTTGTTGCCGCTGCGCGCTAAGCCCCTTTCGGCTCCCCCCTTCGTGATCTTCGTGCACTGCGTGGTGAGATTAAACTCCACCTGCGCAATCAGAAATCGCCGTTTTTTACCACAGAGGGCACGAAGAGCACGGAGGGATTTAGAGGATGGATATTCTTTCCGTTGCTTTGTGTTGAAATCTCTTGTCCATAGATTTCCGGGCTCCGCGAATCATTGGTGCCGATACAAAAAGTGGATGGTCTCAGCCAAACAACCGGTTCGAAACTCGAACGGTTTCTCTCTTCCCCCCTTCGTGATCTTCGTGCACTTCGTGGTGAATATGAGCCTCCACCTGCGCAATCAGAAATCGCTGTTTTTTACCACAGAGGGCACGAAGAGCACGAAGGGATTTAGAGGATGATTCGATGGATATACTTTCCCTTGCTTTGTGTTGAAATCTCTTGTCCAAAGATTTCCGGCCTCCGCGAATCATCGGTGCCGATACAAAAAGTGGATGGACTCAGCAAAACATCCGGTTCGAAACTCGAACGGTTTCTCTTTTCCCCCCTTCGTGATCTTCGTGCACTTCGTGGTGAATATGAGCCTCCAACGGCCCATCAGAGATCGCAGTTTTTTACCACAGAGGGCACGAAGAGCACGAAGGGATTTATAGGATGATTCGATGGATATACTTTCCGTTGCTTTGTGTTGAAATCTCTTGGCCATAGATTTCCGGCCTCCGCGAATTATCGGTGCCGATACAAAAACTGGATGGACTCAGCAAAACATCCGGTTCGAATCTCGGATGGTTTCTCTTTTCCTTCCTTCGTGATCTTCGTGTCCTCAGTGG
>CAIXME010000360.1 GCA_903920425.1 uncultured Pirellula sp.
CCCGGCGTGTTAGGTGTATCTGGCATTGCAAGATCCATGGCAATGTCGATCGACGGGCAGTTGCTATTTGGCTTCTGCAAACAGTTGTTGTCGAAGGAATGTGTAAGCGATTGCTTGCATGAACGCAGATTGGCGGTTATTCGCTGCCCCTCCGTGTCCTCCTTCGATGTTTTCGTAGTACAGCACCGAGTGCCCTTGAGCTTCCATCTTAGCCATCATCTTCCGTGCGTGTCCTGGGTGTACACGATCGTCTCGAGTCGAAGTGGTAAAGAGGACGTTCGCATACTTGACGTCAGGTTTGACGTTTTGATATGGCGAGAACGATTTGATGTATGCCCATTGGTCTGGCTCATCTGGGTTACCGTACTCGGCCATCCAAGAGGCGCCGGCTAAGAGTTTGTTGTAACGACGCATGTCGAGCAGAGGGACTTGGCATACGGCCGCTTGAAACAATCCTGGATAAAGGGTGACCATATTTCCGACTAGAAGACCGCCGTTTGATCCACCTTGGATGCCGAGTTTTTCAGGTCGGGTGACTTTACGATCGTAAAGGTCCTTTGCCACTGCGGCGAAATCTTCGTAGGCTCGCAAACGATTTTCTTTGAGTGCAGCTTGGTGCCAGCGAGGCCCATACTCTCCACCTCCACGAATGTTTGCTACCACGTAGACTCCACCTTGTGTTACCCAAGCTCGGCCGACGGTTGGGCTGTAACTTGGTTGCAAGGAGATTTCAAAGCCACCGTATCCGTACAATAAAGTGGGATGGTTGCCGTCGAGTTTGGCGTCTTTCGGCCCAACCATAAAATAGGGGACCCGTGTACCATCTTTGCTAGTGGCAAAGTGCTGGGATATCTCTAAGCCTTTCGCATCAAAGAATGCAGGCAAGTTCTTGAGAGGTACTGGCAGACTACCGATGGTCCCCATGGCAAGAGTCGTAGGATTGAGATAATCCGTGGTTGTCATGAAGTAGTCGTTTGATTCATCGCTATCTACCGGGGACAAGGTAACGGTGCCAAATCCAGGAGCGCCCTTGAGCGGCTCTTTTTCCCAGCCTTTGCTTGTCGGCTTCAGGACGTAGATCCGGTTTTTGACATCTTCCAGCACGTTGAGGAATGCGTAATCTTTGGTGAATCCAAAACCTGACAAAGCTGTCGTGTCGGTAGGCTCAAATACAACATCAAACTTGCGCTCTCCCTTTAGGAATGCATCGAGGTTGGTAATTAGCAGAGAGCCGGGTTTGTAGGACTTGTCACCAACTTGCCACGCGTCGCGGAGTTCGAGGGCCAAGTATTGATGGTGCACGGTCTTGTTTGCGCTGTTGGGAGCGTCGATTTTTACCAGTTTGGAATCCGCATCCAAAACGTAAAGTTCGTCGTTATAGAACGCGAGAGTGCGGCTAACGAAGTTTCTCTCGAATCCAGGCGAGTCATCATGGAACGCACCGACGGACATGTCGGTGTTTTTGCCTTCGTAGACCACCTTAGCGCTATCGAACGGAGTTCCTCGTTTCCACAATTTTGCAATACGAGGATAGCCGGAGTCGGTCATAGAATCCGCGCCGAAATCGGTTGCGACAAAGACGTGGTCGATGTCGATCCAGCCCATTCTGCCTTTGGATTCAGGGCGGCTAAAGCCGTCAGCAACGAACGCTTTTTTGCTGATGTCGAACTCTCGAGTCACATCGGCGTCAGCCCCACCTCGCGATAAAGTGATCAAGGCCCGGTTGTAATCAGGACGCAGCAAACTGGCCCCTTTCCAAACCCAATTCTTGTCTTCGGCTTTTCCCAATTCGTCCAAATCCAAGATGATTTCCCATTTAGGATTGGGGAGTTTGTACTGGTCCAGCGTGGTTCGGCGCCAAACTCCACGCTCATTCTTTTTGTCACGCCAAAAGTTATAGTAGTAGTCACCGAACTTGTTGACGAACGGGATCCTCGCGTCGGAATCCAAGATCGCCAGCAAGTCTTCGCGAAGCGCGTTGAAATGAGGGTCCGCTTCAAGTTTGGCTTGTGACTTTGCATTCCTCTCCTTGACCCATTCAATTGCTTTGTCACCCGAAACATCCTCGAGCCATTGATATGGATCGGACTCGGCAGCTGAGCCGGAGGCTGGGGATTTCGGTGTGTCTTGAGCCATGGATGAAGTCATTACGGGGGTGAGTCCTATCGTGATGAGCGTTACATGAATAAGCGTTTTCAAATACCAACGCATTGTTGATTACCTTTTCAAGTAGTAGGGAAACTGTCGCCAGCAGCGTGATCGTATCTCGATTTTAACATTGGATCAATCATCGCTGCCAATTCGGAAAGTATAGTATGGAGTCGATTGAGAAGAGGTCAGAGGACGAATCGGGCGATTTGCAGCAAGGGATGGTCCCTGCCTGAAAATAGACCTATTTTGACTGGTCTTCGGGCAGCCGATTCGCGATCCCTGTTTGTGATGCGAAACGCAGATATTTAACGGCTAAATTAACACAGCCCTACGCGTTTGTCGGCTGTTTGCTATCGCCGTGACATTTCGGTTCGATCCGATGGATTTTTGGCTTTTTTGATGCTCCTGCGAATCGCAAGCGAGAACAAACGGATACATTAACGAAGAGTGGTATCGTTCCAAAAGGCCATAGGCGATTTAGCTTTTCTGCAGAGGGTCCATGATGCGTTCCCAATCTTATGCTGGAGTGGTTTGCTCTATTTTCTTGTCGTGGGTTTGTTTTGGGCTGCTTGAGTTTGCTGCTGCGGGGGATGAAGACAACGAAAAGGCGAAGGGGCCAAATGCTCTATTGAAGGAAGCGATCCTTTCGGGGGAGAGCACTCTCGCGATGGCGGAATTGAAGAAGCTGCCTAAAGATGACAGGCAGGCTTGGATCAGCCAAATCCATCAACGGCTCAGCGAAGCGGATCGCAACGGAGTCGGAGCCAACGGTGGTGGTGCAATTGCCAACTACAATGATCTCATTCAATTGATTGAAAACACGATTGATGCAGAATGGGCTTCGCAAGGGGGGACTGCATCGATTATTCCTTACCGAAATGGAGTTCGGATCGATCCCAAGGGTGTGATTGAACGGTTCGACCCGACCAAGAGTCTTGCGAAACTCAGGGTGCCCAAGTCCAACGGGGATAGCAATAGGAATTCGGTTGTCTCGTTAGAAAAGCTCGGGGATTGGCAGGAGGCGACTCCGCTGCGTTGGGTTTCGCTGCATCAGTTGGATCAGCAGGTCGCAGAACGTCTTGCGGGCAATGATGGCGTTCGCGCTAACGTTTCGATGGAGTTGATTGCTGGGCTTTACCGAATCGATTACATCGCGTTCGAGCCCGAATCCAACGAATGGTTTTTGGGAGGTCCCGCAGGCGGATTGGTAATTACCAACAATGGTGATTTGCTACACCGCGAGACGAGGTTACCACCGTTGTTGCTCGAGGACTTGCTCTCAATCGCCCCGCATATCTTGAACGGTAAAGGGGAATTGGGGTGCACGATTGATCCCGATGCCAAACGACTTGCGGAGGCGCATGCGATGGTTCAATCCCCCGCATCTCTCAAGGGATTGCAAA
The DNA here is from genome assembly GCA_903920425.1 of uncultured Pirellula sp. GTDB lineage: Bacteria > Planctomycetota > Planctomycetia > Pirellulales > Pirellulaceae > JBKCUI01. The sequence continues at coordinate 3,555 of CAIXME010000360.1, forward strand.
AGAATCCCGAAGGTTGGGTTGAGCAATGGCGTCAAAAGCTTGGTTTGCAGCACACGAAGGTCATAGGATTATCACAAGATTCACCGACTGGTTACGCTATGCTGGTGGCCGATGCTCACATGAAGCGGTTGGCATTGGAGTTAGAACCTTGTCCACCGAATATGCGGTCGTATTGGCAGGAAAAGGATATCTTTGGTACACCCAGTAATGCACCTGGATTGATTCGATTTTGGTTTTCCGCGACCGACCACAAGATCCCAACCGACCCGGATCGGCACATTTATCATTTTGCCTCGTCCAACGTAGAAGTGCTTAGCGAATCGCAGATGATGAATGCTTCTGGGGATCGTGTTCAAGCGTCTGTTCCTGATATCGCAGCGGATGCGTTTGCACGCAGCTTTTCACGAAACTTTGCCGCGATCCAAAACCGCTATCCAGTTTATGGTCGACTGCGTCATATCGTCGACCTTTCTGTGGCGATGGAAATCGTTCGCTCCGAAATACAAAGCGGACGGGGGAAAGCGTTTACTGCTTTGGGGCAGCTGAGCGTTCAGCCAAAGATGGATGTTCCGCCGCTTGAAATTGAGTCGGTTGCTGCAACTCATAAATTGCCCGAAGGAGCAATGTCTGCGGTGGTAAGCGGGGGCGTTTCCATCCAACTGAGAGATGTGCGTTCGCGACTCAAGGTCGATCGAGCGAATACAAACAAAGTGGACTTGGAACGATCCAATTCTCCGTCCCATGCATCTGAGCACGTTCTGACGAAAGAGATGGACTCATTCCGAGATAAGCCATTTTGGCGATAGCAAAACGGCTTGTGGGAAGAGAATGGGTGCCGGGAATGGAATGGCCGCTCATCGTTTTGATGACGCGGCCAATATAAGGTTGAAGATCGGCGCCGAAACTAGTTGAGTTGCTTTGAGCGGCGTTTTCTGTCCCCGCCTCGTACACTCGGATGATCGCTTAGTTTCGAGATTCTCAATTGTCGTCCGACGACCCAGGCTCGACCAAGCACTTTGAAAACTTCGCGCGGCATACCTGCGGGAAGATCGACGGTGCTAAATTCATCGAAGATCGCGATTTGACCGATGTGAGAAGCTTCGAGACCGGCTTCGTTAGCGATCGCACCGACGAGATTACCTGGTCGAACGCCGTGAGCGCGACCAACTTCGACTCGGAAGCGTTCCATTTCGTATCCGGAATCTTGGCCGCCAGCACGTGGGCCTTCAGCTCGATCTTTCGAATAGGAATTGCGTTCGGCAGGAGCGCGGTTGCTGCGATCATCCCGTTGAGGCATACGTTCGTCGCGAGCGCCTCGCATTTCACGTGGGTCGCGTCGATTGTCCGAGCGGTTATCGCCACGTCCATCTGAACGGCCATTATCATCGGCGAACGTGTCGCGTCGACGAGTTCGTTTGTCGTTTGGATCGTCGACGAGGAATGGCTTGTCCCCTTGAATGATCATCGCCAACGCACTTGCGATTTTGGTCGGCGTCAATTCATTGTCAGCGATGCATTGCTCGATCAGCTTTTCAAACAGCGTGAATTGGGAATTGGGAGTTTGGTTTTCTTGGCAGACCTTTGCAATCTTGGATTTGAATCGATTGACTCGCATCTCGTTGATTTCTTTGGCAGTGGGGATTGCCATCGGCTGGATCATTTGGCCGGCTGCGCGATCGATTTCTCGCAAAAAGCCTCGTTGTCGTGGAGCGATGAACACAATGGCTTCGCCGCTTCGACCAGCTCGTCCTGTACGACCGATTCGGTGCACGTATGCTTCGGAGTCAACTGGTAGATCGTAGTTGATCACGTGTGTGATGCGTTGGACATCGAGTCCGCGAGCGGCAACGTCCGTCGCAACCAGAATATTGAATACGCCTTGCTTTAGTTGCTCGACGGTACGTTCGCGTTGGGTTTGTGCGATATCGCCGTTGAGGGCTACTGCGGTATGGCCCATCTTGGTCAGATTGTCCGCAAGTTCGACGGTAGCGATCTTGGTCTTAACAAAGATGATCATCCCTTCGTGATCTTCGGCTTCCAGAATTCGGAGCAATGCTTCGAATTTGCTGCGATGCTCGACGAGCACGAACCTTTGGCGGATGGTTTCCGCGGTGCGTTGTTGCGAATCGATGGAGATGACGTGAGGGTCTTTAAGGTACTTGTCAGCGATCTCACGAATGGCGGAAGGCATCGTTGCGGAGAAGAGAGCGATCTGACGTTTCGGAGGAGTTTGATCCAAAATCCACTGAACATCATCGACGAACCCCATTCGGAGCATCTCATCTGCTTCGTCCAAAACGAGGCATTGGAGCGTATCGATACGTAGTCGATTTTCCCGCATGTGGTCCATCACTCGACCGGGAGTTCCAACCACAACGTGACAACCGCGTTGGAGAGCGTGAATTTGGGTTGCGTAAGCAGCTCCGCCGTAGATCGGCGCAACACGCAGGCCTCGCATGTGCTGGGCATATCGTTGGAACGACTCGGAAACTTGAATTGCTAGTTCGCGGGTGGGGGTGAGCACGAGAACTTGTGTTGCGGGGTTCTCGACATTGATTCTGCTCAGGAGTGGCAGTGCAAACGCGGCGGTTTTCCCTGTTCCGGTTTGTGCTTGACCAAGGACATCGCGGCCTTCGCCCATTGCTGGGATCGTAGCGGCTTGAATGGCGGTTGGAAATTCATAGCCAGAAGAACGCAGAGCGCTGCAGATTTCTTCGGGGAGGTTCAAGTCAGAAAAGCGAGTGCGGGTATCTAGCTCTGGCGTTTCGATTGCCAAATCATCCGACTCAAGAGACTCGTCGACGCCAGAATCCATGGCGGCATCAAGCTTTAGAACATCATCAACATCATTTGCGTGCGCAGCATCAGACACAATCGGCTCGTTCGAGCTCATAGCATTCCTCAATAAACGAAAGTTGAAAACCAAAATCCCAGGGCACTGCCACATCAAAAATGGGGCAGAAACAGAGGAAAGTCTGGCTCGATTCAACCTTTGTCGGGGAACCTAATCGGATGCTACCAACAAATGTAGAGGGCAAGAATCGTCATACCGTCCGAGATCACGTTTTGACTGTGACATCGATTGGACGGAAATGCAAAGAGCCTACTACTTTGACGTTTGTCGGCTGCGTCTAAACGAAATTCGCGGACGCCGCTGAGTATAAGAACCGTGCTTTCCAAGCTGTTTTCTTTCAGAGATATTAGCTAAAAGGCCAGATTTCAGAAGAGCAAAAAGCAAAAGATTGCGTTGAAACGACTCAGCGTTGTTCCGCATTACGTCAATTAAAGGCAAAGAAATCCTTGATTTGCCCCCCTATCTCGCATGATACTAGCAGTAGGGAACGTTTGCGCAATCCGTGCCAATGGTGCCCTACGCCCCGCTAAGAAATGTCATGGTGGACTGAACCGAGATTACGGAATTAATACGATGAGCCAGATGACTCCGCAACCTGAGCCGAGCGGGAATCCAGCCCCCGAGCACTCAAGTGACCGCGAAAAAGCCGAAAAAGCTTATCCAACCGACAAACTCCAGAACATGGTGATTTGGATTGAACAAGATAGTACCACGCAACCGGACGAGTATCTGGAAGAATGCAACACGCATCAAAACGGAGAGTGAACGCCCGGTTTTGTCCCGTTTGATCGGGTTGGAAACGGAGTTTGCTATCCGCTACATGCGGAAAAGCGATGCTCAAAAGTCAGAGCGATTGGATTTTGCAAAGTTCCTAATCCATTTGGCTGACGAACTACCCATTGCACCGAGCTTTCGAAATCCCAACCGAGTATTCCTTGCCAATGGCGGTTGCGTGTCGTTTGAACACGCAGGTGTTGCCGAATCGGAACATGGGATGCTGGAATGCGCAACACCGGAGTGTCGCAGTCCACGGGAATTGCTTTGCTACCAAGTGGCTCTCGAGACGTTGATATCCGATTCCGTGAAATCGACTTTCTCAAAGAATGATGCTTTGCTCATCAAAGGTAGCGCGGACGCGCACGGGCATACTTTCGGTCAGCATGAATCCTACGACGTTACCATTGGTCGAGGGATAGCGTTGTTCGGTTGGCGAATGGGGTTGGTGTTGATGTTGCCCATGCTCGTCGTTTACCAGCTTATGTCCCTTGTCTGGTTTCTATTGTTCTGGTTAGTCAGTCAAATCGCCTTTCGAGCGAATTGGCGACGTTCGAGTTTGGCAGATGAAGGGCTTTCGATGGAGCCTGAAAGCGCAGTACTGTCGAGCCGCTGGTTGAATTGGTGCGCCACAGGGTTGCGAGTGCTGCATATGCCAATTGCCTGGGCGCTCTGGCTAAACATCTACTGGTTTGCTTTGCTGCCTCAAAGGCGGCATTTGGCCGCTTTCTTTGCATCTCGCTGCATCATCGATGGTTCAGGCTTTCTTGATCGGGAAAATCGCTATTGGATCAGCGCTCGATCTGCCACGGTCAATTCGACTATTGGATTCGGTAGTTATCGCAACGAGAGACCTATCTTTCGGTGCGATTCCTGGTTGCGAGGTCTTTGCACCGATTCGGATTGGACGTTTCGGTTTTATCGTAAACTCTTTCGCTCGCGTCAACGGATTGAGATTGCTATTGGCGACTCTGGACTTTGCGAGCAGTCGCAGTATGTCCGACTGGGAGCCACGTCGTTGGTGTTTGATCTCGTCGAGTTATCAACATGCGTTACGCCACGTTTGAAAAATCCGATCGAGGCTATCCAGCGATTTGCAAAAGACTGGATGCTTTTGGCCAGCGCAGCGGATGGAGCCAGGCGTCAGTGGACTGCGTTGGATATCCAGCACGCTTATGCCGCCAATGTTAGAGCGATGCTGCAGACCAAAGAAAACGTTCCGCTTGAGGCGTGGAAGGTATTGGATCAGTGGCAAACAACGCTAAACCAGCTTAGACCCACGGACGACGAAATCAATTTGCCTCGAAGCATGCTTGGTCGTGTCGATTGGCTGAGCAAATTGTGGCTGATCCATCAGATGAAAAGCGATTCGACTTGGGCTGTGCGCAAGAAAATTGATTTGCGATACCATGAGTTGTCGGATGAGGGTTATCACTATCGCTTGAATCAAATGCTGGGACTGGCGCCCTTGCTGATGGCTGACGAAAAGTCTCGTGCTCGTCGCAACCCGCCGGCGGAATCCCCAGCCTTGAAGCGTGGTTATTTGATTCGAGAGTTTTCGGAATCAGACAGCCAGCTTCGAGTCGATTGGACCTATGCGGAGTTGGTTTTGGAAGGCCGTCTCAAGCAAGTCGAATTCTAAGATACGCACCCTTGAACATGTCTTGGTCTGCGCACACCGGGAAAGCAATTGCGTGATGCAATCATGCGATTATGGCCCCGCGGTGGCCAACTGGTCATACATCCATCGGGGGGGGCCGATGGTATGCAAAGCACAGCGAAGTACGACCATGGCGGTTTTGCTTGCGTTGCGTACGCTAGGAAATCGCATTGGCATGCCGTTGCACGTTGGCAACGACCGGCAGTCGGATCGTGAACTTGGTGCCAAGGTCGACCTTGCTTTCTACGCTAATCGAACCGTTGTGTTTGTTGATGATGCCATACGAGATCGATAGCCCCAGTCCCACTCCATCGCCAACTTCTTTCGTTGTGAAGAATGGATCAAAGATGTGGTCGAGATCTTCAGGTGAGATGCCGTGACCGTTGTCTTCGATTTCGATCGTAACGCACGTGCTTTGGCAACTGCTTTTCACGCGAATCCAGCCGTCTTTGCGGAGTGATTGGGCTGCGTTCATCAGCATGTTGATGAGCACTTGGCCAATCTCGCCCGCATTGCATGTGACACGAGGGATGTCCTCGCATTGGAATTCTACTTGGCAACGGTCCTCGATCTCATGCGAGATGAGAGAGATGGCATTTCGAATAATCAAATTGAGATCGGCTTCTGCAACACCTCCGATGTCGACGTGCGAAAATTCTTTGAGTCCATTCACGATCGACTTGATACGCCGGACCCCTTCTCTCGATTCCGCAACGAGCGTCTGTGTATCCTCAAGTACAAATTCCAAGTCCTTTCCTTTGCGTTCATCTTGAATCGCATTGATGGCTACGATCAACTCAGGGTCTGTCGTGTTGACGGTTAAGCATAGATTTTCATACAAGGCTACGATCGATTCGATGATCGATACGTAGTCATTCAGTGCTGTCAGGTTCGCTTCCACAAAGAAGAGAGGGCTGTTGATCTCGTGCGCGACACCCGAGGCGAGAATCCCCACGGAAGCCATTTTCTCCGAATGGACTAGTTGAGCTTGCTGCTCCGCTAGGTGCTTGTTCGCTTCCTTTAGTTTGTTGTTCACATCGAGAAGAGACGTGATGGCCTCGTTATAGGATGTCGCCAGGTCCAGCCTCATCAGGTCTAGACAAAAGAAGCATTCGATATCGCCAAAAGGCGTTTTCAGCGAGGACATACCCGTACGGAATTTCGGATAGCGGATCTTTCCAAAGTAGACACGCGGCGGAGTTAAGGTGAGTTTTGCGTAGGTCGACTGCAGGTCCACGAGGCACTCGCCGACCACCATATTAAGCAATTCAGAGAACGCGTCGGCAATCTGTTCTTGGATTTGGGGCCGATTGGATTCGGTGATAGGAGTATCTAGCCCAAGCGCAGCGGCTGCGGTTGATTCATCCATCGCCAACAGGTACTCACCGTAGACCGTTCCCGTGTAGTAGATCGTGACGATGAACGATTTTTCCGTGGAGACCGATGCGCTCTCTATCACTTGATGGTCTGCACTGCTTTCTACTCCAAAGAGGTCAAGTAGATTGCGTTGCACGACCGCTTGGTATCGCTCTGCGTTTTCGACAAGATGTCGCATCTTACACCGACTTTCCAAGAGCGAGTGCGAGGGCTTGTTGTAGTCGATCCAAGTCTTCTTGGTGGTCCTTACGAATGGGTTTCTGTAGGAAGCTAGCAGCACCTGAGTTCAAACAACCGTC
>CAIXME010000361.1 GCA_903920425.1 uncultured Pirellula sp.
TAAAAACTCGAAAACCCACCAAGGCGATCCCCTGCGCGGGGGTCAGGGGGAATTCTAACGATTTTTGAGTTCAAACACATTAAAGCAACACGCCCTCGCGCATCGGGCTTGTATTGATCCCAACCCGAATGCGTCAGCGAGGGACGCCCCAATACAAGCCCGAAAGCGCAAGGTGAGGGTTTGCCCCATTCTAATTCAAGCCTAATCCGCGCGGACCAGCGATTCGATCCCTCGCATGCGATTGGCACCTAGGGGGATTGGTGTTCAGTTCACTAATGCTTCGGGGGCGTTAACCGGCTATCGACTCCTCTGCTCGCGGGCGTGTTGCTTTAATGTGTTTGAACTCAAAAATCGTTAGAATTCCCCCTGACCCCCGCGCAGGGGATCGCCTTGGTGGGTTTTCGAGTTTTTAGGGTTGGAAGGAACGGTGGACGGGGACAAAGCTACGATGCTCGGGGTGCTTGTGGCGGACCTGCATTGCCTGAGATCAGGCTCATCAGGCGATGAAGATTGAAGGCGCTAGTTAGCCAATGCCATTCGCACGTGACCTTCTCAAGCCCTCGAGTTAGAAAACTTCGGATTCCGAATTGGCCTTTGATGGTCGCGAACGGTCGCTCTCCGGGATGGCGACGACGACTATATTTTTTCTTAGACTCTGGCTTAGCCATCTTGTTCGCATGCTCGATGCGAAGACTTTCGTGTTGCTCATGGCATAGCGTGCGCTTTTTGGTCGAGCCATCAATACAGCGTGATTTAAGTGGACACGATTGACAGTCTTGCGGGTCTGCATGGTAGCGAAGGCGAACTCTTTGGCGGCCCTTTTCAACCTCATTGGTAGTTGTAGTATAGGGCAGTTTTTTGCCTGCTGGACACCAGTAGCAGTCCTCGTTCTGGTCATAGATAAACGCATTCTTGTCGAATTGAGTTTTCGTTGTGCCATTACGTTGTTTAGTAGTGGTTGTAGGTAAGCGTTCAATATCCTCGTCGGAGACAGCTTGAGTTGGGTCTTCACGTAAAGCAGGGTTGCTATCATCACTTGCTGACTTCATCGGTGAGTAGAAATCTAAGCCCATTGCTTTGCATTGAGACAAGTTGTCACCGGTGCTCATTAGGCTATCAGCAAGCAATTCCTTAGGTGGTTGCTCTAGCGAAAAGGATTCTACAACATCCTTCACCGCTCCAATCATATGCTTGTGTTCGTCCGTATGGGGAATAACACCAGCTGAAACAATAAGTCCTGAGTCGATATCAATCGTTGCTGTCGGTGTATAATTGGGCGCAAATCCGCCTTCTTTGTTCGGAGTGATTCGTGATTGCGGATCGGTTATGGGCAGACGTGCTGGAACCTTTTGACCTGCCTTCTCAAGTTGCTCAATCTCGGCCAATGCTGCATCGACCTTTGTTCTGCGGCGAGAAACATCTGCCAATTCATCTTTTAGCTTACGGTCGTTGGCATCACCAAACTGTTCGTCATCCTTTTTATCGGCCTGAGCTATCTTGTCTTCGATTTCATCGAACGTCTTAGACAGTTCTTGTTTAGCTTGTCGAAGTTCTTCCGGAGTTCGCGAACCGCTCTTTCGATTGTTGGCTCGCATTCTCGTTCCGTCAAAACCCAATGATGCTAGGGGCAAGTGGCCTAAAGAACGTGCAACCAATCCGATCTGAACAAAGAGCTCTTTAATAAGCTTGTTATTTTTAGTACGGAATCTACTGAGCGTGGTGTGATCAATCGAGCGACCTTGGGCCAACCAGCGGAAATCGACGCGTACCTCGAGGGCCTCTTCAAGCGATCGTGAGGTTCGAATCCGCTTGGTGATCCCATAGAGAATGACACTAGCGAGCACCCGAGGGTGGATTGGAGGTTGGCCGCGAACCAAAACGTATGCCTCCTCCCAAGATTTCCAATCGATCCGATCGAGAATGTCGTCGAGCAATCGAACTGGATGGTCAGATGCAATAACGTCATCTAACTTTTGTGGGAACAGCACCAGTTGGTCACGTCCAAGTGGTGGAGATGCAAAATCAGCCATGAAAGTCTCCTCTACGAGATCAATCATAGCGCGTTTTAAATCCAACACTAGTCCATTAAAGCAACACGCCCTCACGCTGCGGGTTGTGATCAAAACAAGCCCGATGCGCGAGGGCGTGTTGCTTTAATGGACTAGTGTTGGATTTAAAACGCGCTATGATTGATCTCGTAGAGGAGACTTTCATGGCTGATTTTGCATCTCCACCGCTTGGACGTGACCAACTGGTGCTGTTCCCACAAAAGTTAGA
>CAIXME010000362.1 GCA_903920425.1 uncultured Pirellula sp.
GACTCGTCGCTAAGTTACGAGACCAGCAACTGCAATTCCCTAAATCGCCAAACCAAGCGAGGCGAAGACCACCGCCGCGAGTAAGGCAATAGAGCAATCGCGGTCTTGATGCATGGAAATAGCAAGTCTTCTATTCGCGAATGCACCTCACCGTTCGATAGCGCCGCTTATCACCGGATGAGTCTGCCTCCGCTTACCTGCGAAGTCGACCTGTACCCGATAGGCTTCAACGCCACAATCAAAAGGGGCGTCCTGAGTGGGTGTCGTGTCTAATTTGCTTGCGTCCCACGCGAGGTCTGTAAAGTCTTGTATTCCGCGACCCAAGCGAGAGCCGATCTTTGCACCGTCCCCCAAAACAACGTTGCCTTGAATCGAGACGCCTTGGGATCCGTTGGGAAAGTGCATCGCATTCTGCTCTTTGGAATAGATAACGTTGTTTGCTAACACCATCTTCTCACGATCGTTCCATGAGCCACCACGAAAGGCATGGTTGGTATTGATGAGAGTATTGTGGACTACTTGCAGATTCGTGGTCTTCGCTTGGTGATCGGTACTGGCAAATGCGGCATTTTTGCCATCGATCAAGACGTTGTTGCGAACGATCGCTTCGCCTTGAACCTGCATGACACTGTCCAAACTGCGATAGCACAGGTTGCGTTCAATCATGTTTTGCGGCATGCCCGACGTTCCGTAGACCGTGATGCATGGATAATTGCAATCATGAACTTTGTTTTCTGTGATGAGGTTTCCCCAGGAGCCTTGTTTGACCTCAATTCCATCCCCTTGAGTACCTCGACAGTCGTAAACATGATTCAGGGCTATTACGCTTTCGCTCATGATCACTTCACCGTTGTTTCCGCCCAAATACATCCCTTCTGCCGTCCCCCCACCGTTATGAATCGTATTTCGCGTCAGATTGAGGTGGTGCGAGTCGGACGTGTTTGCGCTCAAGCACACATCCCCCGTATGATGGATATGGCAACGGTCAATCCACACGTGGCTGCATTTCCCGAGACGAATACCATGGCTTCCGCCTGTAAACTCAAGACCGCGTAAAACAACGTACTGGACAGGTGCATTCTGTCCCAGATTGAGGATGTTTTGCTTAGCATCCGGTCGGGTTATGATGACCGAGGCATCACGGGCTGACACGATCGAGATGGGTGCTTCCGAAGTGCCAGATATGGTCACATTCCACCATCGATCTACGCTATATGTACCTGAGCCGACTTCGAGTTGATCGCCGGGGACGAGTGCATCGATTGCTTTCCTCAGTCGTACTCCATTGGAGATTTCATCGGCCCCCGCTTCCACCGAAATACGAATGATACGCTTGGGTTGGATGACGCCCCACTCTGGATCGTAAGGAGTGCCGAGGGCCAAAGCGCAAGGCAGTAGACCTAGCACGATGAAAAGAGAGAACAGAAGGGGCTTGATCAAAGTGCAGTTCCAACTTGATAGTTTTTAGCTACGTCAGCACCGAATGTCTTCTTCGCTGCCGCAATCGCTAGGGACATGGCTCTACAGGCAGCCTATTGTACACTCGCAATCCCCACAATTTCAGGAGCTTGAAGTCGCTCCCGGTGGCATCGGCTTCGTTGTGATTTATCGAAGGCAATGGATACTCGTGATTATGGTTGCCATTGCATTGCAGATTGCCGCATGTCCGTTGCACGAGATGGCTCGGCACGGATGTGCTATTCTAGTAGACCTGGCGTGGTATGATTGGAGTTCGGCTCTCGGAGCAGTAATGGTATATCCTGATGGCCGAAGTCCATTGTTTTTCAACTCGGAGGTGCTCTGTGCTACGACGATTTTTCGGAAGCCTAGTTTTATCGGTCGCGATTGCAGATGTTTTTGTTGGATCAAACTTGAACGCACAAGAGAAAAGTGTAGCACCGGATATCAACAAAGCATTTCGCAAACCCGATATCGCGGACTTCCAAGGAAAATTTGAAAAGGAAGGCCGCGAAGCATTTGAACATCGTGACGAAATAGTCAAGGCATGCAAAATCCAGGAAGGAATGCAGATCGCCGATGTCGGCGCAGGGACCGGTTTGTTCAGCCGACTTTTCGCTTCCAAAGTCGGAGCCAAAGGGCTTGTGCTGGCTGTCGATATTTCAGAAGACTTTTTGAATCACATTCGAGAGACGGCCCGTGAGCAAAACCTTGCCAACATCCAAACGGTACTATGCAAGCAAGACTCGGTTGAGCTTCCAGAGGCGTCTGTCGATCTCGTTTTCACTTGCGACACATACCATCATTTCGAGTTCCCTTTTAAAACATTATCGACAATACACAAGGCACTAAAGCCAGGTGGACGCTTGATCGTGGTGGACTACCATCGCATCGAAGGCACGAGCACCGACTGGGTAATGGGGCACGTCCGCGCTGGTTTGGATGTCGTGGAGAAAGAAATTACGTCATCTGGTTTCAAACGTGTGAGCGAGCTCAACAATGTACTCAAGGAAAACTACTTGATCGAATACGAAAAAGTATCCGAGACTCAAAGTCCTAACCGTTGAGTTTGGATAACGGAGTACGACAAGAGTTCGTCTACGTCGGTATATCACGTTGGGCTAACGGAACTTCGATTCGATGACGTTTTTCTCGCGGAAGCACGCGAGCACCGTTAGCATACTCTAAAGGCAAGACTTTCTTACACCCCAAGCGGGCAGATTGGGCCGCTCCGCTTGAGTAAGTTACCATGAGCAATTGCGTTGCCCCACTCAGCTTAGTCAAGGCACTGCTTTCCCCAAAAGGACATTCTGTACTCGCACCCATCAATCGAAGAGACTTGATCGCTTTGATATGAATGCAGTGCGACAGAGTGAGATGCGACTACAAAGACTCGCCCCAATGCGGCCCCTCGTGTTTTAAGTTAGGTATCTCAAGTACGAGAATCAGATTCATGAATGACGCCCATTTGCCTTTTCGAACAATTCCACAGAAACTCCCGTGTTTACTGATTCTAGCAATGTTTTGGCACTTGTTTAGCGATCCCCAAACAAGCGAAGCGGATGATTCAGTGAACGCAAAAAAATTGATTGTTGGTGTGGATGCCAATTATTGCATTGATATGCAGAACGAAAGAGCCGACTGGAAATGGAACGGCATCCAAAACGAATTGTTTACCGGCATGGCCAAACAAGGCATCACCGACTTTCGAGTGCGCTTATGGACGCGAGACACAGGAGCGCACGGAAAGGAGTACGCGACGGAGGTGGTGAAGCGAGCACTGCATGCTGGATTGAACCCATACCTTGTCATTTTCCTGAGCGATGACTGGGCCGATTTGATGAAGCAACCCGTCCCGGTAGCGTGGAAGGAGCTCGATTTCGATGAGAGAGCCGTTGCGATTCAATCCTATTCGAGAGAAATCGTCTCGCATTTCCGACGACAGGGTTTGCAAAATCATTTGTATGAAATCGGCAACGAAATTGACTACGGAATTTGTGGAGAATACCCCGGCAAAAGCTCAAAGAAAGACGCTGAATCCCTCAGCAAACGTCTTTGGCCCAGGGCTGCTAAACTGATACTGGCAAGCCAAGCTGGTGTGAAAGAATCGGACCCGGACGCCAAGTTTATGCTTCACATTTCCCATTGGTGGGACGTCGATTTCTGCGTTGCATTCTTTCGGTTCATGATCGATCAAGGAGTGCAATTGGATTACGCCGGCTTGTCATACTTTCCATCCTCGAATATCGGAGGATCGCTGCAAATGGACCAGTTCGCGACCACGGTGACAGCCTTATCCGAGTCCATCCATCGCCCCATCATTATCCCTGAGACCGCGTATCCGTGCACCCGAGATTTCAAAGGGCAATTCTCGCGATGGAAGTACGAAGTTCTCGGCTACCCTCTATCGCCCGAAGGACAACAGCAATGGCTCACGGATTTCCTCGCGATGTGCAACGACCATCCCCATATTCATTCCGTATATTACTGGAGCCCGGAATGGTACGGCGAAGGAATGTGGAAGGGCTTTGCTCTGTTCGACCCGCAAGGGGATTCCAGACCCGCCTGGCTCGCGTTTCGGGATGGTTTATCCAAACAGTCATCCCCAAAAGATTTCCTCTATCTCGAGCTGGTTGAGAATCGACTTACCAAAGTTCCTCTCGCGCAAGCTCAGCAATCCGTCCAACCGGTATTGAAAAAGCTCCTCGACGATATGGGTGGCGTAAACGTACAGTACATCCAAAAATTGGACGATATCGAACTGCTGGTCGACGGCTATCAAGTCGAATTACGTGGTTCGCTCATGAACAATCTCCATCTGAAATTGATAGACAGAGATGCAAGCTCCGCGCTGGCTGTGCATCCGAATCTCAGCAAAGAAGATCTACAAAGGTACTTTCACGATATAGATCCGATTTCCCAACGCTTAGCAATCATCGTGCGGTCAGACTCAAACGAGAGCGGTCAATCCTTGGCATCGAAGCTGCGTGAGATCGGTTTTGAGGTGAACATCCACCCGAAACCGGATGATTTGCCGCTGAAGTTTGGAATGCTAAAGTAGCCGATCTCAACCGACAAGCTCATCCGATTGCCCCCCATCCCCTCTGGATAGTCTGGAGGTACAAATCAGTGAACGCCATCGGATCTCAATTTTCGTGTTGCGTGTCCAGAAAGGCGCGAGCGAGCAATTTACCTAGTTGCACGATGGCGTCCGAGGTGAAGACCAATTGCTCCGCTTGCTGAGGAAGATCAAAGACTTTGATATGGATAAAAGAAGGGTCCGTAGCTGCGATTGCAGCAATGTTGGCGGTCGCATCGATGGCCTTGAGGCCTTCGATATCAGGCGGTGGCTGCTGACTGACATACCATCGCAAGGTTGGATTACCGAGGTCTAACCTGCTTTGTGTAACGAGCGAGTGAAGCCACGAAGCGGAGTTTTTTCGGTAGGGACCAAAAGCCATATCGTTTTCGCCGACGTGATAAAAGATGCCAGCTAGTTTCACTTTATGGCCTCTGGCTTCCAATTCCGATTTGGATTCGTTGATGAAATCGATGAAACGGGCATAGAGGTTCCGATCTTTGGCGATCGTACCCTTGGGAGTCCAATCGTTCATTTGCGAGCCGCTGTGCGTGAACTTGATGATCGCAATGTTCCCAGACATGTTGGATTGCAAAGTCTTTCCAAAACTGAGTTCCGGGCCAAAGGTATCATAAAATCCAGCAGGGCCGAGTGACAACCATTCGCGGCTGGCTTTGTAACCTCCTCCGATGTTGTATTTGAAGGCGATATGCTGGTTCTCGCTGGCAAGTACTTTATCCTCACCAAGCGAACCAAGATCTTGCTTGAATGCACGTTCGCCTTCCATGTTCCGATGGCCTGCTAGTACAAATAGATTGACTTCGCTCCCCGCTTCGTAAGGCCATGGAACCAACTTGCTCTCCTCAGTCGACACGTTGCCAATGGTTCTCAAATAAGCGTCTGCGTAGTTTTCTCCATGCTCCAATTGACCGAGCGTTCCATAGTGATAGTGTAGTCCCTCTCGCCCTCCAATCTCGACCGCAACATGAGAGGTTGGAATGTACTCTGCGAGCGGGTCCGAATCGGTGACAGCCTTTTGCCCAGTGCGGATCGCGTACATGTTCTCACGATTGTCCATTCCCCATATCGTCTTTGTGCATAGCTCGCCGATGTAGAACTTTAAGTCAGGAGCGTTCAAGTCACGTCTCCAGCATGCCAAAAAACGTTTCAGATTCCTCTCGTAGTTCGGTCGGTATTCCTTGGTAAACATATCGTTCTCACCTTGGTGCCACATGAAACCTTCGATGCGGTAACTCAACTTTTTCTTGTCCAACTCTGCCAATGAAGACTGAACCAGCTGCAAAGCGAGAGGATACAATTGAAATCCACTCGGCTCGTCCGGATTCCAATCACCTCCTAATGTTGTTCCGCCGGCAGCGCATTTGATGATGGCAATGGGTGCTTGGGTTTCGGTTGACACTCGCCGAGCAAAGCTGAGCTCAGGTCCAACAACGTTATCAATGGGCCGTAGCGGTACCCAGCCATCGGAAATCCGTTTGTCTTCTCGTCCGATGTTATAGGAGAACAAGACATTTTCTTGAGGGAGGTCGAGCCCTGCGAAGGGCGGGAACCGATGGACATGCTGCGCTTTCGAATCAGAACCAACCATGTTGGACTGACCGGCGAAAATGAAGACCCGAACCGTTTTCGAGTCATCGCGGACATCCTCCGCCTGCGCTCGCTGAGTCGCCTGGCTCGTCGCTAGACTCAACGCAGCCAGCAGCGGAATCGATAGTAGGGTGGTCAACGTATTCATTTCAACTGGCCAATCCTGATTATGGGTTCCTGCACTGCGTCGCAAACAACATGGAGCGACCGATTCACCGGATTGACTCGCTTGCCAATTCCTATCCTTGGTCATTCCCTCAGCATGATATCGAGTTAGTGGCTTCGGAAGACCAAGGATACAGATCAGGAAGCAAAAGGCAGAAATTTTCCATTAATGTCCATACCGCTTTGGCTCATTGTGTACTCCCGAATTTCGTATGCTTAGAATAGACGTGCCATTTGCCGTTGAGGCACTCAGCGAAGCACTGCGAATTGGTCTAACTGGACCAGGAAAACCCTTGTGGGATGTTGTTATGCGATCGGGAACTAGACTATGAATCGTCACTTCTACCACGCGCTCGCGGACGAGGCAAGATTCCTAACCGTCCACGACGGAGTAATCGAAATGACGATGATCAGTGCCGTGCTAGGCTCTGTTGAAAAGCATGATTCGCAGCAAGCGATGTCTCCCGAAGAAATCGCCATCAATCTGAAAAGGGTATTAGAGCACGGATATCTTGAGGTAGACGAATCGGACTTCTTCGAATCACGAGCGAGAATAGAGAAGCTGATTCGCGAAATCGCTGTAGAGAAATTCGATCCCCGTTTTGAGTTGATGGATTGGGATGAACTGCCTAGCAGTTTGCGAAATTCTTTCCGGAACAATCCGGTGGAGTATCTAACTCCGACACTCCGAAAGTTTTGCTACTGCAAGGATCCATTTCAGTCTGGGTCGGATATAGTCCTAGGATTTGATTCGCTTGGTCCAACGGCTCAGTACGCTCGCCGAAACCTAGTCTTTAAGAATGGATTGAATATCGACGGGAACTTGGATGCTGGCGACCAGACGTCGGAGCTGCCTTTGTACCTGTTTGTTGAAGGTGACTTGCATGCGAAAAATGTAATGCTCAGCGGTTGGGCAGAAGTTGTCGTCACAGGCAACCTAGTCGTCTCCGGTTCACTCGTTGGTTATGACGGAGAACCTGGCGGACGACTCAAAGTCCACGGAAATGTATCCGCTGATAACATTCTAGGTGGATATATGTATGGGATGGAATTGGATGGCAGAGTCGATTCAAAGGTCTATTGGCTCGATCAAGACGAACCGTCCATAAAGGACGCCATTGTGATTCCTAATGAATTGACTCAATCTCGGTTCCATCATGAGTCAAATGAACTGCCGATAGTGCGGGAAGCCTATTTCATGGATAGCAACTGGGCAACAGGCGAAGATGTGGTTACGTTCCACTTTGATGCTAGACAATCGTTTGACCTTTTACGCCAAGGAAAACCTTTGTTTCGATGAAGCATTGGCAGATCCATATTCAAAGAATCCGTTAGCTTGAATTCCGCTACCGAGCCATTGAGGCGGAGCACGAGAACGAAAACGAGTCAGAACGGCTGCGATGTACAACGATGTGCAATGCCCATTGTCATTCGAAATGTATCTGAACTCATTACGAGTTGATCTACCCAGCACTCCCACGCTCATCAGAACGCGTTACGTACACGCTCTCTCCCCAAACGACGCTAGATTTCACCTGTATTTTCTATGCGAGAATAGAAGTATTTTTTAGCTAGTTCGACAACAAAGACATAGAGCAGCGTCAGCACAATCAACATCGTCATTAAACTAGCTGGCAACGGCACGAACCCAAAAAACGAATGGAAAGGGAGATAAGGGAGTATCAGTGTGATCGCGATCACGGCCGCGGTGCTGCCAAGTAAAAGAGTTCCTGGTCTACTGCGAAAACAAAGTCGCCGCGTCCTTACGACCAAGGCGATTACTAACTCCTTTAGCAGCGACTCAATGAACCAACCAGTGCGAAATTCATTTTCCGTGGCGTCGAATACATACAGCAGGATGCCGAACGTTAGAAAATCAAACAGCGAGCTGACAAGCCCAAAGAGGACCATGTAGCGGCTGATGAATGCATTGTCCCAACGACGTGGTTTTGCCACCCATTCCGGATCAACTTTGTCGCTTGCGATGGTGGTGCCCGGTATATCTGACAGAAAATTGTTCAGCAGGATCTGAGAAGCGAGCAAGGGCAAAAACGGTAAAAACATCGACGCCAATGCCATGCTAAACATGTTTCCAAAATTGGCGCTCACGGTCGTCAGTATGTATTTAAGAGTATTCGCGAATGTGCGCCGACCTTCATCGATCCCTTCTCGTAGGATATCGAGGTCTTGTTCGAGCAAGATCATGTCTGATGCATCCTTTGCGACGTCTACAGCCGTGTTGACGGAGATGCCCACATCGGCCGCATGCAGCGCAGGTGCATCATTGATACCATCGCCAAGATAGCCGATAACATGACCCATTTTTTGCAGGGCCAAGATGATTCGCTCTTTTTGATTGGGATCCACTTCGGCAAAGATCGAACTGCGCTGAGCAGCATACCAAAGCGCTTCGTCGCCCAATGCGTTCAATTCGGATCCGGTTAGCAACCCTTCGATTGGCAAATTGACCGCCTCCGCGACGTGCCTCGCTACCAACTGATTGTCCCCCGTGATCATTTTGAGCTGAACACCTCGAGCCGCGAGATCAGCAATTGCTTTTGCAGCATCCGCTTTCGGCGGATCAAAGAACAGAAGAAAGCCAACGAACTCAAGCTCCTTTTCGTCCGCTCGCGAATACGATGCGGTGTTCGCGGAAAGCGATTTGGTCGCTACGCCCAGTACACGATAGCCAAGGCCACTCCAATGGCTGAACCTCTCTTGTATCTCCTTGAGGATTTGGCCATCTAATGCGAGGATACCGCCATGGATTTGAACTGAGGTGCAAATCTGAAGAACGTTGTTTAAGGCCCCTTTCGTAACCATTTTCCGTACCCCTTGTTTGTCGGCAACAACGACGCTCAGTCGCTTTCGGTTGAAGTCGTACGGAATCTCGTCAATTTTCTGGATATCGCAAATATCAACGTTCGCTTTGCGTCCAACGGAAAGGATCGACTCGTCCAGCGGATTGTTCAGGCCCGTTTGATGCATTGCATTAATGTATGCAGCTTGTAGTACAGCTGAAGATGCCGTCCCCTCCGGATCCAAAGCCTCCTTGAGAACGACAACTCCTTCGGTCAAAGTTCCTGTCTTGTCGGTGCAAAGGACATCCATGCTCCCAAAGTTTTCAATAGCGTTCAGTTTTCTGACGATCACTCCACGCTTTGCCATGCGCTGCGCACCTTGAGCCAGCGTGATACTGATAATGGCCGGCAATAGCTCCGGAGTTAACCCGACGGCCAGAGCAAGAGCAAAGAGTAGTGAATCGAGCGCAGGCTTTGCTCGAATGATATTGACGGCCAACACGGCGACAAACATAACGAACATGACGCGCGTCAGCAGATAGCCAAAGCGATGCACGCCTCTCTCAAATTCCGTTTCTGGTGGCCTCAGTTTTAGCCGTTCTGCAATCTGTCCGAAAACGGTTGATTTAGCCGTTTGGACAATCAAAATCTCGGCTGTTCCACTGCGAACACTGGTTCCCATGAAAACGCAATTACCCCGCTCCATCAAGCTCGCGTTTACGTCGACGATCGTTTGTGTCTTTTCTACCGGGAACACTTCGCCGGTGAGCACTGCCTGGCTTACAAAAAGGTCGTTCGCATTCAATACAACCCCGTCGGCCGGGACGAGGCTACCAGCCGATAGCATGACGACATCACCAGGTACAACATCGCGGGATTGAAGGTCGCATTTTTTGCCGTCTCGCATCACGGTTGAACGGATGGTGACCTTGGATCGCAATTTCTCAATGGCATCACTTGCGCGATGCTCTTGCCAGAATCCAAGCATCGTGCTGCCTAGAACAATCGAAATCACGATCAGTGCGTCTGCCCATTCACCCGCGATGGCAGATATGCAAGCGGCGACGACAAGAATTAACACTAACGGGCTTTTGAATTGATTCAAAAGCAAACGAAACGCGGAGGTTTGACCTGACGCATTGATGGAATTGGGACCAACCGATTTGAGACGTAGTTCTGCTTCCGCTTGTGAGAGACCGGTTTTTGACGACCGCAGGTCTATTGCAAGCTGTTCGAGAGTGACATTCCAATACGTGCGAAGTCGTGTCGGAGTGCGCTTTTTGTATCTAGGGCTGAAGGCCCGACACATCCTCTGCCGGTGCCGTGAGGCATCGGACCGGCAGGTCCAAGGGACTCAGGCCCGAAGGGTCGACACACTCTTGTCATGTGTCGCCCCTTCAGGGCTTGCTTCTCGATTGGTCTTCGAA
>CAIXME010000363.1 GCA_903920425.1 uncultured Pirellula sp.
ATCTCTGTCGTCGTGGCGGATCTGCAGGTTAAAAACCTCAACGCCTCTGCCATTTCAAGCGATATGGTACTCGTTGTGGACGGACTTTCGAACGCGGAACTGAGTCTGCTACAGCCCGATGGGTATTATGGCGCGGGCGTCCCTTATCTCATGCTCCGGGGGAATGGCAACGATCGATGGCTGGCATCCGGCCAAAGCACGGAGTTTCGCGAACTGCGATTCAAGAACCCCAACAAAACGCAATTCCAAGCGTCCTTCCGCGTCCTTGCAAAGATCAATCTACCTCCCGCCGAATTTGACGCTTCGCCTCTGCTCGAAATTGAGGCAGGCCGAGCATATGAATCGTCCGTTCGCACATCGGATCCTGACCAACAATCCCTCACCTACTCAAAAGTTGTCGGCCCCGCAGGGATGGCTATTGATCCAAGCAGCGGCGTTATCCTCTGGCCGACAAGCACCTTGGACACCGGCAATCACTCAGTGAAAATAAGGGCCACAGACCCGTTTGGTCTCTATGTCGACCTGACTTTCTCGATCGCGGTAACCTCATCGTTGCCAAATCGTCCTCCTGTATTCACGAGCACACCGCCAACCGAAGCTATCGTCGAGCGTCCGTTCGAAATACTTACGTACTCCACCGGTCCATCACCTGTTGCCGCAGTGGCAGGTGATTTCGGCTCTGGCCATTTGAGTGTGATTGCGGCAACGCCCGGCTCACAAGCATTGAACTTACTCAACGGCACGGGAAATGAGCAGTTTGGCTCAGCGACACCGATCAGCGTCGGAGAAATCGACCCAAGCCATTTCAGTACTCCTTTTGTAACAGGCGCGTCGGTAAATCTGGGGTTCTCTCCGAATACATATTCCAACATCGAACGCAATGTTTTGAGCATAGTCCACGCAGATGTGAACGATGACGGTTATCTCGACTTCGGGGTTACGATCGATTCCAATGGCAGTGAGTACAGCCAAGCAGACATCGGAGCGGTCGGTGTTCGTTTAGGAAATGGTGACGGCACGTTTCGAGACGGATGGCAGACTCAGCTTCCTGCAGTGACACTTGGTTCATCTGGTTTTACCCCACGAGCAGACTCCATTCGATTTGGGGACGTAAATGGAGACAACCGACTAGACTTCATCGCGATCCAATCGTTTGGTAGCCGAGCCCTGGTTTATCTGGGAAATGGAATTGGTTCGTTCTCGACAACTCCCATTGTTTCTACCTCGACAGAAACTTTCTCTTATTCGTATTCATCGCAGCTTGGCGACATAAATAACGACGGCAAACTGGATTTGATTTCATTTGAGAGTCAATTCGATAGCAGGTTTCGAGCAGGCACACATGTTCGACTCGGTGATGGCGAGGGTAGATTTGCAAACGGTATCTTTTACCCAAATACGAACAACAACAGCGGTGACGGATATCTTTCGGATGTCAACGGCGATGGAAAGCTCGACACCGTACGCCTCAACTACAGTGACGCACGGATTGAGAGTCGCATCAACAATGGCCTGGGGCTACTCAGTGATTTGCAGTTTAGCCAAACCTATTTCGTCGATTCATCTAATGTTCGAGGTCCGCAAAGCAACCCAACCAGTGGCTATCTCGGGGACTACAATCAAGACGGAAAGACCGACATCGTTGTCTCAACGGCAACAACGGCTTTTATCTTGTTAACGGGCAACAACGACGGGACCTTTGGAGATGGTACCCAACAGGGTAATCGCTTCGTCCCAGTTAACGACGGACCTTACTACTACAATTCAACTCAGAACTTCCCATCATTAGGTCGCAGTGACGGCATAGCGCCGGATCTCAATGCGGACGGGGTCCCTGACTTCGTTTTTGGAAACCAACAAGTTGCTCAGCTCACCACTGCCGTCAATGATGGCTTCGGCGCATTTACAACCCAGGTCTACCATCCAGGATTTTCGGATGATATCGGCAACGGCTCGGTCCGTGGTCAAAACCCGACTCCACATATCAGCGTTGGCGACTTCAACAACGATGGTGTCGCAGACGTTTTGATGGGACGCGACCAAAGCAATGGTAGTCGCGTTCGAGTTGGAGGTGTGGGTATCGCGCTTGGTGGCAACGAACCAGGCTCGCTGCGTCTGCCTAAAGTGACACTCCGTGGATCTGAAAATATCGATTCCGCAAACGGATCTCAAGTGTTATCAGACTTCGACAACGACGGCATTCTCGATATCGCGTCTAGTATCCGATCCGGCGTCGCGATTGCCAAAGGACGCGAGGATGGCACCTTTGACACTTACCAAACTGGGTTCAATCAATTTGGAGTCTTTACGACTAGCTCGCTAGTTGCGAGCGACTTCGACCGCGATGGGAACATGGACATTGCTTACTTTGCAAGCATCAACACCCCAGGACATGCTCCTAGTATGACCATCCTATTCGGTCTAGGAAATGGTACGTTCCAACGTGCCGCGGCTTCCGTACCGAGCGGCTTGTTTGGCTCAGGAACGATCTCGCAGCAGTATGGCGTCGCAGCAGATATCAATGGCGATCGGTATCCTGATTTGATATACAGGGTCCCCAACAACCATAGCAACTTTGCAACAGCCAAGAGCCTCGTTGTCTATCTCTATGATCCTGCAGATCGCAACCTGAAACTCATCACGGATCGAGATAGTTTGTTGGTGACGGCACACCGAGGCGGGTTTTATCAGGACGAAGTCGTCGCGTTCGAGGACCTGAACGGTGATGGAATGAAAGAACTCGTGGCGCATAGCGGAGCCTTCGCACAGAACGAGGATACCCGTATTCCAGAACGGCTCACTATTTGGCAACCGACATACAATACGACCGCTACAGACGCAGCGGATCTTTTCACACGACTGGAGTTCACGAATCCCGGAATAAGCCCTGGCCTCGGAGTCGAAGGCTCAATCAATGCGTTACTGGTAGCGGATTACAATCATGATCAAAAGCCCGATATCGCAGTCGGATCACAAAACGGTACCACGAGGGTACTATTCGGGAATGGCGATTTCACCTATCGAAACCCCGTCACCTATAGTACGAATCAAGTCACTGGACTACGGACAGCGGACGTCAACGGTGATGGCTATCTGGACATCATTCCAATATGGAGTGGATTCTATAACTACAATGACTTGAACAACACGGGCGTTTTGTTGGGGCGATCGGATGGCAGTTTCGGCATTTATCAAGGCCTGACAACGGCAGGCTATGACCTGAATAGCCCCATCCCTGGCGACTTCAATCAAGATGGCCGCGAAGATATCAACTACGGCAACTATGGTTTAAGTCGCCTGACGGTCCTCGCAGCATCGCCTGGACTCGCATCCGTCGCGACTGGCGACCTTAATGGCGATGGCATTTTGGATATTGTGGCCATGGACACGGGATTCGCGAGATTGAAAATCTTGCAAGGCAACGGTCACGATACCTTCTCTCGTCAAAAAGATCTATTCACAGGCTTGCAGCCAGAATCTGTTCTTCTCCACGATATCAATGGCGATGGAAGCCTCGACATCCTTAGTTCCAATCGAGTCGGAAAATCCATCTCTCTCTTCGTTAACAATGGTTCGGGAGCTTTCACACGTACCGATCTCGCATTGAATAGCCAACCCAACCAATTGGCTATTGGTGATCTCAATGGCGACGAAAGAGCCGACATCATTGTTACCAGCAAAAAATCGCAATCGTTGTCGACATTTTTGAGCACGGCAACTGGATTCGCTCCTCTACTCGAACAGCCCATCGGCTTTGCTGCTGCAGATCTGCTTTTCTCCGACATCACCCTCGATGGAAATTTGGACGCAATCCTGAGCGATCCAGAAGCAAATCGCATCGTAACGTTGCCCGGTCGAGGAAACGGTGTTTATGGCGTCCCTCTCGTTCAACCTTTGCAACTGACTCCGGACAAAATTGCAGTTGCCGATTTGAACTCCGACGGCAAACCGGACATCGTCGCGACGTTTCCTAAATCCAATCAGGTAGGAATCATGTTCGGGCGCGGGTCCGGTCGACTTACCACACCACAACTCCTCACCGTCGGCGAAACGCCAGCTTCTATCTCGGTCAGCGACATCAACGACGACAGCAGGCCAGACCTGATTGTTTCGAACCAAGGGGACAACACACTCAGCGTTATCGTCAACCGATACGACCCATCGAGCGTCTACAGATACACTTTATCCGCAACTGATCCGGACGCAGATCCAATCGCCTTCGATTTACTCGACGCACCCGGCGGAGCACTCTACGACGAAACGACGCAGTCCATCGTTTGGGCTCCCATGCCTGACCAAGTCGGCAGAAACCAGATGGTCGTTCAAGCAAGTGATGGACGGGGTGGTCTTGCAGAGCAAGGATTCTCCATCACCGTTTCATCGCCCGATTCAGGAGTGTCTCCCAGCTTTACAAGCGAACCCATCGTAGAAATCTCTAGCGATGAAGACTACGTATACCAACCAAGAATCAGCAACCCAAGCAATGGTCCGGTCCGGTTCTCATTAACAGACGCCCCAGCAGGCGCAACGATCGATCCAGTTACAGGCGTGGTAACGTGGGACCCAAGAGAGAACGGAATCTCGCTCGGTGTAAAAGGACAATATGGTTTTCCGAACAATATAGAAAATCGCGGTACGATCTCAATTCCAAGCTCACCTTCGATCAATACGGTGAACTTTACCGCGGAAGGCTGGTATAGGTTCGACTCGCTGGACAACGCGACGCTGTTTCGAAAGTATCATTCGAGTTTTTACAACTCATGGACCGTCAGCAATTTTTTTGGCACTCTGCGGGCCGAAATCAATAACTTTGGTAGTACACCTGACGTTCGCTTAGACACGATCCGTTTGACGACCAACACATGGTATCACATCGCATTTTCGTACGATGATACTACACGCCTCGCACAAATGTTCGTCAATGGCCAGCTCGTCGGCTCCACCCAGTCCACCGGTACTCCACAATTGAGTGACGGTGCATTGTCGGTAGATGGCTTCGAAGGAACCGTCGCGAATATGCGGTTATGGAATCGCAGCTTAACGACTCAGCAGGTTCAAGACGCGATGCTGAACCCCATCGCGAGTAACGCGCCAGGGCTGGTAATCGACTACCACTTTGCAGAGGGCCCCTCTGCGCTCTCGTTCGTCGACGCGTCCTCCTACGGCAATCACGGCAGCCTATCGATCATTGGCGATTTCTCTCGCTACAACTTTCCCGAACGCGTTGCATCCATAGCGAGGTCCCAGAACGTACCGTTTTCTATTCGTGTAGATGATGGCAAGGGTGGGATCGCCACACAATCGTTTACCGTCACGACCTTGCCACCTTTTGCAAAGTCCATAGAGGGAACTGTGTTCGATGATATCAATGGCAATGGCATCAAGGATGCAGTTAACGAGCCTGGTTTGGCAGGGCAAATGGTATTTGTCGATCAAAATGGCAACAACCAACGGGATGAAATGGAATCTCAAGCCATTACGGACGCGTTAGGAAATTACACATTGCAACACAAAGGCACCCATGCCAACGTGGTGCTGGTTGGGACGCCTGGACGAATTCAATCCAGTCCAATCCAGCCGTCGCAGTTCGTCAGCTTATCGAACGCCAACGCTATCGGTGTTCACTTCGGCAGCAAAGTCGTCAGCGACGGTCCTCCCAAGTTCATCTCGACAAGCTCCACGACAGCCATCGCGATGAGCAATTTCCGATATCAAGCATATGCTCAATCCACCAATGGCTCGTCAATCCAATACGCAATGGTAGTCGGGCCAACACGAGCGTCTATCGATCCAACGAATGGCTTGTTCCAATGGACTCCGGCATTGGCGGATGTGGGTACGGTCGATGTTATCTTGAGAGCTACGGACAGCGAAGGACGGATGACGATGCAGTCTTTCCAGATTGTTGTCAGCATCAGCACGTCACCAGTCATCACGAGCGTTGCTGCAGGTTTGGCGACCCAAGACGTGCTCTACCATTACGATGTCCATGCTCAGGACGCAGAACAAACCGATTTGACCTACGCCTTCGAAATGGCTCCAACCGGAGCGTCGATCGACTCTGCTACCGGAAAAATCCGCTGGACGCCTTCGATTACTCAGCTCGGCATCAACCCATTTATCATCGTCGTTCGTGATGGCACGGGAATGGTTGCAAAACAGTCATTCCACGTGGATGTAGCGTCCCCCTCAGCCAACACCGCGCCAGTTCTCATCGATCGGTCTCTTCGATCCGCACAAGTGGGCGTCAAATACAATACAGCCGTGCACGCTACCGATGCAGACCGAGACTTGCTGTCCTACTCAATGCTCAGCGGGCCACCAAACGCTTCCATCACATCCGATGGTTACATTACATGGACGCCGACTGAGCTCGGCTCTCAATCGTTGCGGGTACAAGTTTCCGATAGCCGAGGCGGCTTCGACGAGTACACGTATTCATTGGATGTCGGATCCACACCTGTTGAAAGCTCGATCGCTTTTACGAGCTCCGCCAAATCCGATGCCGTAGCAGATCGAGTATATGCATACGACGCAATCGCCCCAGGTGCGGTACGTTACCAATTGCTTTCTGCACCCATCGGACTATCGATCGACCCAGTCCTCGGACGTATCCGATGGAAACCGACGATGGAGCAAATCGGGCTCACTACAATTCGCGTTCAAGCGATCGATGAACTCGGCAATACTGCGGAACAAACTTTTTCAATCGGCGTCCGGCGTGCCGATGCATTTCCTGCAATAACGAGTTTTCCACCAACACAAATATCAGTCGGAGCAACGTACGTTTACCTCGCGCAAGCATCAAACCCGTCTGGTAACCCGCTTGCTTACACACTGTCTATGGCTCCGCAGGGAATGTTGCTCAACCCTCAGACCGGTGCATTGAGCTGGACGCCAACGGCATCGCAAACCGGAATTCAGTCTGTGATCCTACGCGTCACTGATGGCATTGGCAATTACTTGACTCAGTCATTTTCAATCATGGTGACAGCAAGCTCACCCAACCGACAGCCCGTGTCGACCAGCCAACCGCCACAGGATGCTACCATCGCATCCCCCATCGCCTACCGTTTTTCTGCAGTAGATCCAGACGGCGATGACTTGATTTACTCGGTTCTGGCCGGGCCAACTGGACTGACTATTGACTCAACGACCGGTTCGCTAAGCTGGACTCCGTCCGAATCTCAAATTGGACAACATGCCATCACATTGCGAGCCTCCGATCCATTCGGGGCCGCTGCGGTCCAATCCTTTTTAATCGATGTAAGGGGAGCAAATCGTTCACCAAGCATTGTGAGCGTTGCCCCGAAATCGCTCCCACAAGGCGGCCTATTCCGCTACGACGTCATTGCAACGGACCCCGATCGCGAACTGCTCTTTTATGATCTGCTCACTGCACCAGAGGGCATGACTATTGATTCACTCGGGCGAATACGATGGCAAACGAGTCTGGATACATCATTGGGCCAACGCCAAATAAGCGTTCGAGTGACGGACGGCAGAAACGGATCGGCAGTCCAAGACTTTAGTGTCGCAGTCATTGCCGACACGCAGCCACCAAGAATTAGCATATTGACTAGTTCCGCAGTGCTTTCCCCGTACAACATCGGGCCATCGGTTGTAAAGGTTCAATCGGTCGACAACGTCGCCGTTGTAAACATGCAGTTGTTTGTCGATGGTCAAGCAGTCCCGCTGCGCAGTGATGGAACGGCCGACGTCTATTTTTCGGCTCCAGGCAATGGAAAGCTCCTAGCCTATGCCTTCGATCCAGCAGGGAACCGCGGTTCAACCACGAATAAGCTCTTAATGTGCTCCGGGGGAGAAGTTTGCATCCCAGAAGGAACGACCAGCCTACCTCAATCGGAGATCACCAACATAAACGATGGAGATTCGGTCAGCGGTCTGGTCGAAGTGATCGGAACGGCTGCTGCATCAGACTTCGAAAGCTATGAGCTCACCTATCGCCGAAGCGATCAATCGACATTCACAACCATCGCTAAGTCTACCAATGCAATCACCAACGGAGTGATTGGAAAATGGGATACCTCACTGCTTGAAAACGACAGTTATGTCCTGCGACTGGAATCGCGTGACCAGTTTGGAGGCTTCTCTGCGACCGAGCGAGAGATCGGTGTTAGCGGCAACATGAAGCTTGGCAACTTCCGCTTAAGCTTTGCGGACATGACTCTCCCCGTTCTCGGCATACCGATAACGGTATTACGGACCTACGATACTTTACGAGCGGACCGAAGCGGAGACTTTGGGTATGGCTGGCGAATGGAATACCGCAATACGGACCTGCGCACGAACCTGCCAAAGACAGGCTTAGAAGATCAAGGGATTTACGCGGCCTTCAAGCCCAACACCAAAGTGTATCTCACATTACCCGGCGGGAAACGCGAGGGCTTTACGTTCACGCCTGACATCAAAGTATTACCGGGCTTCGGGGGTAACCTGGTTATCGCAACACCTCGATTTACACCAGATGCAGGTAACAAGAACAAACTCACCGCGGGCAGTGGCAATTTGATTGTCAACGAACGCGGAGAACTTTATGCCAGTGGGGGTATTCCTTGGAATCCCGGTTCGCCGAGCTTCTCGGGCTATACACTCACAACGCCCGATGGCATCCAGTACAAGATTGATGGCACTGGCAACTTGACCAGTGCAACCGACCGATTCAGCAACACGCTCCAATTCAGCGAGGCTGGCATTACGGCTCTTGGTAGTGGAGTTCAAATTGTATTTGAACGGGACGCCAAAGGACGCACGACGAAGGTGATCGACCCCGCCGGTAATAGTCTGCAGTATGCGTACAATGCCAACGGAGATTTGATCCGCTTTACAAATCGATTGGGGGCGAGCCATCAGTTCACCTATCGCACGGATCGCCGGCATTTCCTGAACACCATCATCGATCCTGCCGGGAATACCGTTGCCGCCAATCAATTCGCATCGGATGGACGACTCGACACCGTTACCAATGCGCTCGGCCACTCAACTTCCATGGACTACGACCTCGAAACGCAGTCTGCCACACTATCTGATCAACTAGGGAACCTTACGACCTATTATTACGACCAGCAAGGTAATGTTATCGAGCAAATAGATGCTCTTGGAGGTTCAACGCGTACCACGTACGATGAAAACAACAGGCCTTTGACGGAGACAGATCCACTGGGTCGCACGACCAAACGCACATTTGATTTGGATGGAAACCTCACTAGCACCACGACACCCACAGGAGATACGACACGAATCGTTCGAAACGCCCGAGGGGATGTGATGGCCATCACCGACCCACTGGGTCGAGTTGAACAAACAAGCTACGATTCCACGGGAGCGAAGATTGGATTCACCACGTCGTCGGGAGATCAAACAACCTACGTTTTGTCACCCAACGGAAATCTCGTCGAAACGAGAACAGAACAAGGATGGACGCGCTTTACCTACGATGCCGCTGGGCGTATCACCGAGGAACGCACCTCATCAGGTCGTGTTGTCCGGTCCCAATACAACGCACTGGGGCTCCCAAGCCAAATCATCACGACCACATCAACGGAGCAAGGCTCCACATCGTCCGTCGTTGAATTCACCTACGACGCGGAGGGAAGACAACTGTCCGAAGCAGTGGATGGTATCGTCACGAATAGTTCCTCCTTCGACTCGCAGGGTAACATCGTAAGGTCCATTTCGAATGGCATTATCACTACCAATACTTTTACTCCGGACAATCGCATCGCGTCGACTCAGACCGGAGACGGTGCGATAACCCGGTATGTTTATGATGCAGCAGGGAAATTGGCCGAACAGATCGATTCGATTATTGGAAAAACGACTTACCAATATGATGCAGTGGGTCGCACTGTGGCAGTCATCTATCCCGACGACACGCCAAACGACCTGAACGACAACCCAAAAGAATCCTTCTCCTACGATTTGGCTGGTCAAAAGACTTCTGAAACCTCCATTCGAAACGGCCGCATTGATTACACCTATGACGCCAATAGTCGACTCATTAAAACGACGACACCCACAAATGAAGACTATACCCATCAATATGATGCAGGTGGACGCGTTATCGCGACGACAGATCCCGATGGAAAAACAACTCATTACACCTACGACCTACTCGATCAAGTAGTCGCCAAGAAAGAGTCGGACGGCAGCCAATACACACGATTCTTTAATGATCAAGGACAGCTCGTTTCAGAGACAGACCCAACAGGCGCAAAAACTTCGTTTGCATACAATGCGCTCGGTCTAATTGATACGGCAACAGATCGAGAAGGAAACAGCACTCGTTATCAATACAGCGAGTCGGGTACACTATCTCAAATAACCGATGCTGCAGGCAATCGGACTCAGTTCCAATACGATGCACTTGGTAATCAAACCAAGATTTCCCTTCCGCTCGGCCAAAGTTTTGCTACCGAATACTCTGCTAGCGGTTTTCCAAGTAAAACCACGGATGCAGACGGAAGAACACGAACTTTCACCTACAACGAACTACAACTTCCTATCCGTGATGAAACGCAAACGGATGTAATCATCAACGAAATTGACTCTCTCGGCAACTTGATTTCGTCAACTGGTCCATTGGGAAAAACACAATACACCTACGACGATCAAGGCTTGATTTTGGAGGTACTCGAATCGGATGGTAGATTCATTCGTTATCGATACGACACCGCCAATCGCGTAACACAGGTTGCGACGCCACACGGCCAAACCGAATACACTTACGACGAGAACGGACGCGTCGTGCGTGTAATCGACAGCAAGATGGGGACGACGGATTACCAATATGATCGTCGCGGACTATTGACGAAAGAATCACTCTCAAGCGGACTGGAACGAAGTTACACGTATGATGCTCAAGCTCAGGTTGCTTCGATTTCCATTCATAAACAATCGCTAGAGATCGATTCCTACCGATATCAGTACGACACCAGCGGGCGAATTATTCAGGTTCAAGAGCATTCAGGCAAGGTAATCGAATACGAATACTCAACCGCTAGCCGGCTGACCGAAGAGAGGGTATTCCAAGACTCCTTCTTAACGCAAAAAACGCAATACTCCTACAGCGCCGTTGGCAACCGCACTCTCAAAATTGATTCACTCCTTGGCACAACAGCATACACCTACGATGCCAACGATCGGCTTTTATCCGAGAGCCTCAACGGTCTCACAACGACCTATCAATACGATTTATCTGGCAATTTGATTCGCAAACAAGAAGCTAACGGGACGACAACCGAATTCTTCT
Source organism: uncultured Pirellula sp. (assembly GCA_903920425.1). Taxonomy (GTDB): domain Bacteria; phylum Planctomycetota; class Planctomycetia; order Pirellulales; family Pirellulaceae; genus JBKCUI01. The sequence goes on from CAIXME010000363.1 coordinate 11,273, forward strand.
GGAACGCTCGTGGATGGCTTGTGCGGGCAGCAATCCACACGGCCACGACAACACAGATTGTTGATTACTCGTACGACGGACAAGGAAACTTAGTACGTAGAACCGTCGACGGAGTTGCGACGAATTTCTTGTTGGACAAGCTTTCGCCGGTTCCTCGAGTTCTGGAAGTTTCAACACCATCGAACACGTCCAGACAAGTCTATGGCGTGTTGCATCTTGGCATGGTGACCGACGATGCCATCGTGAAGATAGCCTCATCGGATCGGCACAGCGGTATTCGAAAATTAGTTTCCACCGAGGGCAGTGTGCTTTCCGAGCAAACCTTCGACAGCTATGGCAACTTGAAAGCACACACTGGCGAAGCAATCGATTTTCAATTCCGCGGCGAGTTTCGCGATCCGTTGACCGGATTGCTGTACCTGCGAGCTCGCCACTACGATGCAACCACGGGCCGATTTATTAGCCGGGACCCTTCGCCTGGTACCGATTTCCGCCCTGAATCGCTGAACGACTACCAGTATGCGGACAACGATCCAATCAACAACTTCGATCCTACCGGGCAATACTCTCTACCGGAGCTTTCCACTGTCTTGCGGATTGTCAACTCGTTCTTTGTAACATTCAGTGTTTACAACGTCGTTAAAGCTTCGGCCGAGTATCGCGCTGGACGCATTACTGCTAGCCAGTATGCCACGACCGTCGCCTTCGAGTGTTTTGCCATCTTTGGCCCGCACGTTTTAGGCTATGTGTCTCGCTCTAGTGCTGGGCGATTCTTGGGGAACATGGTTTATGAGGGCTACAGCGGATTCGTTCGATTCGCGAGACCGGGCCTGGAGGCTCTTTCGACCAACTATTCCATCGTCCTTTCCGGTGCTGCGAACGTACCTTATGTCACCAAGGATGCGGTTGTAGCGTATCAGCGATTGACCCAACTGATTAAAGCAGGAAAGAACACAAGCCAGGTGACTTCAGCGATCAAGTCCTCGTATGTTCTTGGGCAAATCCTGGAAGGCACTTTCGTCGGCAAGGCCGCACTCAGAACAGCAGAAGAGATCGGTGCGCATAATGTATTGGCACAAGCCGCACGCGGCGTAGAATCCATTCGAAACATCACCATCCACATCGTTGACGATGTGATCGTCCTGAAGGTCTTCCGTAATGGTGCCAAGGCAGGATCTAGAACGTTTGCAAATCTTGCAGATCAAGCCGAAGTGCATTTGATTGGAGACATTCCCGCAGCCGGAGCAACCCTAGAAAAGCTGCGAAGCACGCTCGGAAATGTCAACAAATCGACCTCACTCTTCTTTTGGGGCAAGAAACCAGGTGGACTATTCTCCTTCTTTAAAGAGTCTGCTCGCACGTTCAGTATTGCTCTCCCTGAAATCAATTACCAAACATGCAACCAACTGCTCGCCACAGGACTGGCTGCCATGGAAGACCTCGGCGGACATATGGTAACGCTTCTTGGAAACATCGCAGTACTCCCAATTCGAGAAATTCTCTTTGGAGAGCCGGCCATCAAGCAGCAACGCTAAGAAGGTCACCCCAAGTCGATGCATTAGTCCACCTCGGGGCCGATCAGCAAGTTGGTGTACCGACTTCAGTCGGCCGCCCCGCAAGTTGGTGTACCGACTTCAGTCGGCAACGCCAAACTTTCTAATGCGGACAATCCACCTTCTAGCACCCCTATTCTCCATCGGTGATCATCCGAGCAATCTGTGGTCAAATGAAACCAAACACTCAAGCAAAACACTTGCATAAAGCGCATTGCAACTAGGCACATCGGCATTCCACTCGAGAAGCAGCGAAAGATGCGAAATGTTTGTCGAGCCTTCGGCCCTAAAATCCATAGGCGGTCTAGTCCGGTGCCTCACGGCACCGGCAGAGGATGTGTCGAGCCTTCGGCCCTAAATACAACTACCACATTGCGTCAAAGAGAAGAGCTGAGACCGTAAAGCCGTTTCGTGAAATCTCTGTGTCTCTGTGTCTCTGTGTGAAAAATCTTGGTTTTTGAAAATAATCAATTTGGAATCCCTCGCTCACGCGTCGGGTTGTGATAGTGCCGATCAGAATCCATGGTTCACGCGGAGACGCGGAGACGCGGAGACGCGGAGAAGAATTGTGATCCAAAAATGAATTCTTGAAATCTCTGTGTCTTGGTGTCTCTGTGGTGAAAACTCTTGTTACGCGTCGAGTTGTGATGTCGATTCTTGGCGCGTTCAATAATTCGCTGCTATCCTAAACGTGCCTGCCCACGCTGGCATGCCTTCGAGATGCGTGGGGATTGAATTCGCTACCAATGATGTCGCTTCTCCCAACCAACAACTGCAGGCGTTAATCCACTCCGGGATCTACAGACCTCGCACCCACCCGACTATTGCAAAATCCTATTGCTATCGGTCATTTTGACTCCAGCTACTTTCATTTGCTGGATTGCTTTTTCAATATCGCCTCGCTGAAGCTCAACTCCACGGCACGCGTCCTCAATCAAGTACGTTTCGAACCCTTGCCCGATAGCGTCCAACGCAGTAAACCGAACGCAATAGTCTGTAGCTAGCCCCATGATCGCGACGCTCGCAATTTGGTACTTATGAAGAATACCCGTGAGCCCCGTTTCTCTGCGATGGCCGTTGTCAAAAAAACCACTGTAGCTGTCAACATCGGGATCCATCCCCTTCTGAACAACTTCATGGATCCACTTTCTATCGAGCGATGCCACGAACTCCGAACCGTGAGTTTCCATAACACAATGATCGGGCCATGCGACCTGCGGGAGGCCATGCAACTCAAACAACTGACCGATCGCCATCCCTTGATGCTGACTAGCAAAACTCTGATGATTTCGAGGATGCCAATCTTGCGTCGCCACGACCAAATCAAAACAAGGCATAATCTGGTTGGCGATTGCGATGACCTCGTTTCCACCAGCA
>CAIXME010000364.1 GCA_903920425.1 uncultured Pirellula sp.
ATCGTTCACGAGATGGTGCACGTTGTGCAAAGCTACCAAGGAAGGCGACAACGTAACACGAGAAGGACACAGACACCAGGTTGGATAGTCGAAGGGATTCCGGACTACATCCGCTGGTTCGGTTATGAACCGCAATCGGGAGGTGCAAAGTTATCCAAAGGGGCGAGAGCGAACGCAAAGCATGATGCAAGCTATCGAGTGTCTGCAAACTTCATCGATTGGGTTTTGCGAAAGTACGATTCCGATGGAACGTTGCTTTCGAAGCTGAACGCTGCCGCTCGAGAGGGGCGTTATTCGACTGCGATCTGGCAGGAGCTGACCGGAAAAACGGAGGACGACCTGGCTCGTTCGTGGAAAGACGAATAGTGAGAACTACTGCATCTTTGATGTACCGGCTTCAGCTGGCCAGAGCCCGCAGTCGCGAAAGAAATTATCTATATGTCGCTGCGTTCCTCAAGCAATGCCACCTACGACTCATCCCTGATCATCCGAGAAATCTGTGGTCAAATTGAGAACGGCACGCTCCCGTTGTTGCGTGTTTCGAAGCGTCGCCGGCTAAAGCCGGTACACCAGCGGCCGCCCACCTGGCACAGGGCCAGGTGAGGCTTGATTGCGTTTTCAGTACAAACGTTAGCTGTACGAAGGTACTTTAGAGCGAGGGCCTTTGGAGGAACCGCCGCGAGAGCTCGACCGAGACGTGCTGCGCGAGCGACCGGTTCGATTCGTTGGCTTGGATCGGCGATTAGCAGATCCACGATCACCGCGTGGGATCCCTTGGCTTTGCTGAGGTCGATAGGTGAGTTCGCTGAACGTGTCGTTTACTTCAACGGACGCATTGAGCATATTCTCGATCTCATGCAAACTTGGTCGTTCCTCTGGGCTGCAGAAGGAAACGGCGACACCCGTGGCATCAGCACGGCCTGTACGTCCGATTCGGTGAACGTATATTTCAGGTACTTCTGGTAGTTGGTAATTGATCACGTGCGAGACGCCTGCAACATCGATCCCACGAGCAGCGATATCGGTTGCAACCAATACCGGTGGACGTTCCGATTTGAACTGTTCCAGGTGGCGTGTTCTTGCGTTTTGGCTCTTATTGCCGTGGATGGCGACCGCTTCAATGCCGCTCTTGAGCAAGACCTTTACAAGTTGGTCGGCCCCATGTTTGGTGCGAGTGAACACGATAGAACGCGTAACACCAGCGGACTTGAGGTAGTTGGTTAAGAGCTTCGGCTTGTTCTGGACGTTCACGTGAAACACGGAGTGAACGACCTGAGTCGAGGCGCTCGATACTTTGGCAACTTTGACGTACTCAGGTTCATACAACCATTGCTTGGCTAGCAATCGTATTTCTTCGGGCATGGTTGCCGAGAACATAAGTGTTTGTCGCTCGAGCGGTACTTTTGCCACGATCCGCTTTAGATCTCGCAAGAACCCCATGTCGAACATCTGGTCGGCTTCATCGACAACCAAGATTTCGATGCGTGAAAGATCGACGAAGCCTTGGTTCATCAAGTCCAGCAATCGGCCTGGTGTTGCGACCAGAATGTCGACGCCTCGTTCGATGGCTCGCACTTGGGGCATTTGACTGACCCCTCCGTGCACGACGGCAATGCTCATGTCCATGTACTTGCCATACGTGCGAAAGCTCTGCTCGATTTGTGCTGCTAGCTCGCGCGTTGGAGCGAGGACCAAGCCTCTCAAGTGTCGCGGAACACGTTTGGGTGTTCCGGCGTGAACGTGGCCATGGGATGTGGTTCCCTTGGTTGGCGGGCGAGTGGATGATGGAGTTGGTCGTGTGGGGGCTGGCGCTGGGCGAGCGGTGGCTGCCAGCCGTTGCAACGTTGGCAATGCAAATGCGGCCGTTTTTCCAGTACCGGTTTGAGCACAGCCCATGATGTCGAACCCATCGAGGAGCAATGGGATGGCTTGCTCTTGGATGGAAGTAGCTGTCTTGTAACCTGCGGCATCCAATGCGCGCAACAGTGGCTCGGTGAGCCCAAAATCTTCAAAATTTTTCAAGCGAAATTCTTTTCAGGAAAGTCCGGAACGGTGCCGGAAAAGCATGCAAAACGAGTAACTTCGCCAATAAGCGGAGTGCGTCGAGCGATGCAGAACTGTGATTAGTTCAAGGGATACCCGCTTGAACCACGGTCTGTGTGCAGCAAAGCATGCTGCAAAAAAGAAGCTCGGGCGACACAGTTTTCATCGTCGTACTGCGTCAATTTCGCCCGATAAACAATTAAGTGCACTTAAAGGTTCAGGCGTAAAGTTTAGGCCAAAGGCCTATCGAGATTCTCTAGTATCAGTCCGAAACTATAGTCCCCAACATCGCGCAAGTCAAACGCTCTTTGCAAACAAAGTCCTCGTTCCAAACGCGCCCTGCTCCGAAACGAGCAAGGGCGCTCCACTGCCAAATCGCGGATGTGACGCAATAGTTCCTAAAGCTTGACCGATCGGTTGGCGCAATTCGAGAACTATACGTGAGCGTATTTATTGGGATCTCGAGTTAAACGACGCTGGATGATTTCTGCATGATGCACGACGTGACCAGCCAGGATGAAAAGGTTTGCGCGGGCTGAGATCGAATGTCCGGAGGCGGTACCCCGCCATTGAAGTGCTTCTGGGGACAAACGTTGAACCAGCAGGACATTAGCCGATCGAAGATGTTCCAACTCATCCAGGAGATCCGCCATCGTTACACGCACATAATCCCTACAGTCAACGTACGCGTCTTGTTCGTATCCAGGAATCGGCGTGGTGTCTCTAGACGCGATCCTGAGCATTCGGTAACTGAAGATTCGTTCTACGTCGATCAAGTGACCGATGACTTGTTTGAGCGTCCATGTGTAGGGGGCATGGGTACAATTGACTTCGTCTTCAGATAGATTTGCTAGCTGCTCACGAAGCTCTTGGATTTGATATCCGAATGCTTTTAGAAAGTCCTTCGTCGGCGCTTTCGAGATGTATTCATGATAGTAGTGGAAATACTCGTCAGTATTGGGAGGATCTACGTGCACCGTTTTGTTCATGGTTTCTCCATTTCAAAAAGAAAGTTGTCATTCCAGTAAGGCTCAATTGAATGTGGGTTCAAACCCATCTCGTATCGAATCCACGCATTCCGCTCATGCGTTACGACTTCTAACTCCCAAACACAACCGCAGAATCCGTCCAAGCGAAGAGGGGCGAAGTCAACCGGGTTTGATAGGGATGCCTGATATGCGAATTGCGTCAGGACGTCAGCCTTCCATAGGTGGACCATGAGCCACATCGCGTCTCTGCCGCGATGAACCAAAACAAAACCAGCCCGAGGGCCGTATCCTGGGCAGCGCGGCCAAGGTACGTTCTGGTCGACAAACGCCAATGTTTGTGCGATTTGTTCGGTCGGAATCGAGACATCACCAAAGCAAATTTCGTATACCTTGAGCTTCCAGTCCATGCACCAGTGGAGAGATACCAACCGAGTTTTGCGAGGTTGGTAAGGTGCGATCGACGTCAGGTTCTGTGCGTTGGTTGGTAGTGGTTTTGGTTGGGGTGCATTCGAAGCGACTTGAGCAGGACGTCGTGGTCGCAACGTAAGCTCTCCGTGGCAGTTCGGGCAATCGATCCATTTGGCCCGACAAACAGGACAGTAAGTGCATTCGTAACTGCAAATGTATGCCGTGCTCGAGGTTTCGATTGCTCGTTGGCAAGACTCACAGGCACTCTTCATTTCTAAAGACATCATTATGCTCCCAGGGAATGAGGATCATCGGGAGGCTATTTTGATCTGGAATCCACTTGAAATAAAAGTGGCATAAATGTCATTTGTAGTTACATTTATGCCATGAGAAGAAAACGCATTGCTGTCGCGATTTACGACGGACTACTGGGCTATGAGTATGGCATAGTTGCCGAGCTGTTCGGACTCGTTCGACCAGGGCTCGAAGACATTTGGTACGACTATATACCTTGTCGGGTCGAGAGGGGCGCAATTACCACAAGTCACGGCTTGACGATGGCCCCGCGTTTCGGGATGCGAGAGTTCCTCGAAGCGGACACGATTGTGATACCGGGCTGGCGATCACCATCGCATATGCCCCGACCCGCATTGGTGAGAAACTTGCAAACCGCTTACAAGAACGGTGCCAGGATCGTATCGATATGTTCAGGTGCGTTTGTTTTGGGGCATGCGGGACTCTTGGATGGGCGTCAATCGACGGCCCATTGGCTGCAAACGGAAGAGCTTCAGCGACTGTTTCCCAAAACAACAGTGATGCGCGACCGACTTTACGTCAACGATGGTCGGATCTCGACATCAGCAGGATCGTCTGCAGGCTTAGACCTATGTCTGTCTGTAATCAGAGATGATTATGGGGTCGATGTAGCAAACTTGGTCGCGCGTCGTATGGTTGCACCTAGTCACCGTGAAGGTGGGCAAAGCCAATACATTCAGCCAGCCGTATTGGCCGTTGAGGATGATGAAATGGCACCCATATTGGATTGGATGGCAAAACATGCTGAGGACCAGGTACCTCTTGAATCGATCGCTGATCGATTCGCGATGTCGTTGCGAACATTTCATCGCCGCTTTCGCAATTTGACGGGTCTCGCTCCTTTAAATTGGCTGAACGAACATCGGTTGAACCGTGCGCGGGCATTGCTTGAAACGACCGATTTGTCGATTGAGCTTGTTGCACAGCGCTCTGGCTTGGGATCTACCGCCAATCTGCGCAAGCATTTCGAGCGACGCCTGCGAACGACTCCCAGCGCGTACCGCAATGCATTCCAGTTGAGTCGGAGTCCAAAGTCATAAACCACCACGTCAATCCAGTCGCTCAAACTCCCGAAACGCATTGACCTTGGTTTCAAAGTCAATGCGATCGGCCGTTCTGCCTCTCGAACTATACCGTGATCGGAGCCACGATCCCTTGGGTCTGCTGGTTGTTTCGAACCAAACTAACGTCTTGGGCGTTGACTCGTCCGTCGCGATTCAGGTCATAGATGTTGAGTACATCCGCACTATTGGTTGTAGTGGACTGATTGTTTC
>CAIXME010000365.1 GCA_903920425.1 uncultured Pirellula sp.
CTTCGCGTCAATCGATCGAGCATCTTCGCTACACCAAAATCGAGGATGCGTACGCGATGCGTCTCAGGCGAATACTCGCTCGGTGTAGCAGTCCCCTGGTCATCGACGACGTCGGTCTCTTCCGTATCGCATTCCAACATAATGTTCGACGGCTTTAGATCGCGATGAATGACACCACACCGGTGCGCTGCTTCGATGCCATCAGCGATATCCGCAACGATCTGGACGCATGCACGGTCGTCCAACGAACGCTCGGACGCGATCTCAGAAAGGTTCTTTCCAATCACCAACTCCGAGGCCATATAGTGAGTGCCATCGTGTTCCCCCACATCCCATATTCGGACAATGCTCGGGTGGTTGATGCGACTCGCGTTGGCTGCTTCGTCTGTAAAAGCCCGATTGACCGACTGCCCCGATGCGGTCGTTAACGCCACTTTGAGCGCTACGCGACGGCGTATCTCGACGTCCTCCGCTTCGTACACAATCCCGTGGCTGCCACGGCCAAGAACACTGCGAATGGCATAGCGATCGATGTGTGAGGGCAATTCGTTTGCTGCCCCCTCGCGCATTTTCTTTTCTTGATTGCGGGTGCCTGCGGCATGCATGCTCGCGGTATCTGCTTTCGCAGGATCGACGGTACCACCCCTTTTTCCGAATACAGCAACGCACTCCCGCTCAATAAGAATTAGTTCTCGTAAGATCCTCGAACGGTACTCCGTGCTCGCAAGCTCCGCATATTCGCGAACCTTGGGCCATGCTCCACTCTTCCAACTGTCCTCAAAGGCGTCACAGATGATGTCAAGCTGACGATCGTATGTGAGGGAACGAAGCTCTTCGATATTGCAGTGCAATTGGATCAAGATTGGGCGACTCTTCTCCGAGAATGTATTTTCAGCACAAAGACTAGTGTATTGTTACCCGCGAGTCTCGCAATAAAGACAATTTGAAGTTCATCTAAAAATCTCTTCCGAAACACACAACCTGCTTTTTGGCTGCCTGCCTTGCAATCGAAAAAACGACGTTCTCTCTGATTGCGCTGGCTTAATCCTTGAGAACCGTTTTACGCCTATCTAAACTTTAGTCTCTCACTCGTGCAGTTGGTCGCTTTCACAAGCAGGTCGTATGTCTGACAAGGAAATGCAATCGGGTTCCGTTTCACGCTGGATCTCCAAAATGCGATCTGGTGACCCGGACGCGATCCGTAGCCTGGTAGAGCGGTACTTTAGCAAAATCGCACAGTACTCCGACCATCGCATCAAGAACGGGATCCGAGTCACAGACGACGGCGAAGACATCGCGGTAACGGTCTTGGAAATTATCACGCGCAAGGTTGCGTCGGGTGAGTTACCTGATTTACAAGATCGCGATGACCTTTGGCTGATGATGATTCTGATCGCGCAACGCTCCGTAATCGACCGGCAACGATCAGAGCTTCGACGAAAGAAACTAGCTTCATCGATGGTGACGATGACCGATCTGCTGGAATCGTACAACATAGAACTGAGCGAGTTCTTGGCCCAAGACGATCCCAAACAAAAGCTCGTCGAAATCTTGGAATGCTGGGACGACTTGGTCAGGTCGTTGCCCGATGATCGCAGCCGCCAAATCGCTCACTTAAAGATGCAAGGCAAGACCAACAAAGAGATCGGTGAGATTCTTGAAATGGTGTCTCGCACGGTCGATCGCAAAGTAAACTCCATTTCCAACCAATGGCAAGCTTACCTGGACGAGTTGAACTAAAGGGCAACCGGACTCTACTGTATCTGCGGTGCGGCACGACCGATCCGGATGCGATTCGCGAAAATGCAATTGCTGTTTGACTCAAAACGAAAAAGGGCACTGGTTGAACCAGTGCCCTTTTTTAGATCGTACGTTGCGAGAGAGATGCGTACCGACAAGCGATTGACGGATGCTTATGCAGCGGTCTTGTTCGCTTTTCGGCGACGGTAGCCAGCGATCAAGCCTGTGCAACCAGCAACGGTCAACAAAGCCATCGATGTTGGCTCTGGCACTGCGGAGATGGCACTGGCATTGATTTGAAAGTTATCAATGCGGTTGTTACCACTTGAGTTCGTTCCTCCGTTCAGTGTGTACCGAAAGAATGCGGTGGAGGCATTGTCCAATGCAGCAACAGAGGAAAAATCTACTGAAGCAGCAGCGAAGGTCGTGCTGACTGTGGCAGTACTGGCGCCGAACTGAGTAAAGTTCGTGCCGTCAGTGC
>CAIXME010000366.1 GCA_903920425.1 uncultured Pirellula sp.
GCGGCCCCTACGGGACGACCAACTCAACAAGCGCCGGCGATGGCTTTTCGGAATTTTTAAGCCTGTTCGCGACGATCGCGCGCTGCTCAAGCTCGGGGTCCACGAGCTGATAAAAAACGTCCCTCTGCCTGGCTTCAAATCCATACTCTTCGATTGCTGATCGAATCTGGTCCAGGGTCAAGAAATGCACCGTACCCGCTTCTGCAACCACATTCTCCTCAAGCATGAGCGACCCCATATCGTTTGCCCCATACCCAAGGGCCAACTGACCAATCTTTAACCCCTGTGTCACCCAACTGCTTTGGATGTTTGGGACGTTGTCCAGAAACAACCTTGAGACGGCCAAATTCTTGAGATACTCAAACGCCCCAGCCGGCGCGATATGGGACAACTGAGTATTGTCAGGCTGAAACGTCCAGCCGATAAAAGTCGTGAATCCGCCCGTTTCATCTTGAAGCTGACGAACACGGTCTAAATGCTCCACTCGCTCAGCCAATGTTTCGACGTGACCAAACATCATGGTCGCGGAACTGACTCCACCCATCTGATGCCAAACGCGCATCACATTGAGCCAATCGTCCGACAACACTTTGCCCTTAGTAATTTCCTTTCGCACGCGATCGACGAGTATCTCAGCTCCACCACCAGGAATACTCCCCAGCCCCGCCTCCTTTAATCGCTCCAAGACCGTCCGTATCGGTATCTTGTTCACTTTGGTGAAGTGGTGCAATTCGGGCGGACTGAACCCGTGAATGTTGACCGTAGGAAAGTTCTTTCTGATGTCCTGAAGGAGCTCTTCATACCACTCAAGAGTGAACGTGGGGTGAAGCCCACCTTGCATCAAAATCTGGTTGCCGCCGAGTTCAACGGTTTCGCGAACTTTCTCAAGCAACTCCGACCGCGGCAACACGTAGCCTTCGTTGCTTTTAGGAGAGCGATAGAAAGCACAGAAATCACATACAGCTGTACAAATGTTGGTGTAGTTTATGTTCCGATCGATGTTGTACGTGCGGTAGCCTTCGGGATGCAACCGGCGAGAAACCGTGTCCGCTGCCGCTCCCAATGTCGCCAGCTGATTGCTCTCAAGGAGCTTAATGGCGTCTGCGGGGGTAAGTCTCTTTCCACTTAGAACCGATTCAATAATCGGAGCGATCGTGTCGTTTGCGGCTACCATAATTCAGTTCAATCTTGACTCTAGCTCAAAGGTTAGGTTGCTGGGTCGCGAGGCCTAACTCTTGGCAACGGCGACGAAATTCTTCGAGTCCAGCCCGCGCATCATCGCCAAGCTGAAAACGAATATAATTGGTAAGGTAATCGCTGCATTGCTCCGGCGTTAGCCCATATTCAGGGGCCGCTTTCGCTGCGATTTCTTGGATATGACGTATCCCTCGATCGCGAGCAGACTCCAATAAACGTATCGTGTTTCCGGTTGCGAACGATTCATTTCTCGCAATCCACAACGCAAAAACAAACGGCAGTCCTGTCTCCTCTTTCCACACTTGGCCCAGGTCCCAATCCAATTGAAACTGTGGGCGGAATCTTTGTGGATGCATCGCCCTATCGCCAATGACTAACACGGCATCGGCCCGAGACTCCATCGGGTTTTCGTCCATCGACAACGGTATCGTCTGGGGGACAAAACCGAAACGCGAATGGAATAGAACTTTGGACAGACCTGCACTGGTTCGCGATCCTTCGTCCAACGCCAAAGTCTTCACTTCGTGAGGTGGGCATCTAAAAAAAATGCGGACCGACCACACCGGTCCGTCGCAGGCGATGGCTGCGTTGGAGACAATACGGTATTCGGGATGAGGGAAATACTCGATGACAGGAATTAATCCGATGTCGATCTGTTGCGAGGCAAGCTGATCCGCCAGGCGGCTGGGAAGATCAAGACTCAGCTGCCCACCACCACCCAAAACGTCGCGGAGCTCATAGATGAGCGGTTTCGTGTTGAGGTACGAAACAGCACCAATTCGGGCGAGCACTTCGGACTTCGATGCCGCCTCCACTTCCTGCGAAGCTGGCATGCCTTTTGGGTGTAGGCTCAAATTTGGTACGGTTTGCATGGTCTTCATTGCACTGCTCCCCTCTCGGATACGATGTAACCGCCGAGCAGCTCGATAATTAACGATCCTTCCCCCGCAAGACGACGCGAAGGGGCTTTCCCTGTTGCATTAGGCTTTCCAAATGCACCCAGCCCATGACCAACCTACTCCAAAGCCGACGAGAATATTATGCGTTCCAGGCTCAATCTTGCCCTCGTTTCGCATGTCATTTATCAAAATTGGCAGGGTGCTGGATACTGTATTTCCGCGGTCCGAGAGCCTGATAGGCAGCCTCTGGTCATCGACATGCAACGCGGACTGGAGATGCTCGAGCATTTTGCGTGTTGCCTGGTGCATCAGAAACAACCGGATATCACTCATGTTGATTTCCGCTTTGGCAACCATGTCTCGAATCAATTGCGGGATAGCACCAATGGTAAAGCTCATCAAGCTCGGGCCATCCATGTACAGCCGACTTGGCCAGCGTTTTCGATGCCGGGGCTGAATGGCCTGGTCGCTGCATCGCGCTCCGCCATCGTTGACTATGAGCGTATCGGCTCCACTGCCATCGGTCCCGAACTCAAAACCTGAGAGGGAAAGGTCCTCAGCTGATTCAATGAGCGTCGCAGCAGCCGCGTCGCTAAAAATGGTTCGAAGAGACCGGTCGTCGGGGCTGATGTACTTTGAGTAGGTTTCTGCAGTCACCAACAAAATACGCTTGGCTTGGCCGCTGGCGATCAACCCTTTCGCCAACGACAATCCGTAAACAAAACCAGAGCAACCAAGATTAAAATCCATTGCGCCACATCGCGTGCTCAGTCCTAAACGATCTTGGATCAAACACGCCGTAGTTGGGAGTGGGTAGTCGGGCGTTTGGGTGCAGAGCAACAAGAAATCGATACTTTTGGGGTCGATGTTGTGCTCGGCAAATAGCTTTTGGCAGGCTTTCACACCAAGATCGGAAGCGGTCTCATTCGGTGCCGCAATGTGGCGGAGCGCAATACCCGTCTTCTCCGCAATGAGGGCTACATCCCAGTCAGGGTTGTTGGCTTGTAGTTGGTCGTTCGTTTCCACAAGCTCGGGAAAATGAACTGCGATTGGGCCAATTTGGGAATGAGGCACGTTAGCCAATTTCGACGAGGGTTTACGGATCACAAGACCAAGCGTTCATGATAACCGTTTGGTTTCAACCGCGAAAGATAGTCAAATCCGGACTCAAGCCTGCCCCGGAAAGAACCTCGATGGGCACGTCACGGTATATTGGCGCTTTGGTAACCGATGAGTTGAATGTTCATCGCTGTGCTCAATTCGCCTCAACTCGCTCCGGAGTGCTCCTGTGTCCCAAAATGATTTCAGCGAGCAAGAGCTTCGCAACAATCCGTACCAACCGACCGAGCTTAGTGCAACCGAATTGTACTCTGATCGGGAGCTTTTGACCGCCATGGTTTCAACTGCGAAATGGCAGTTGATTTTTGCCGTTCTTGGGTTCGTCGCTACAGGCTTCGTCTCTTTGATCCTGGTTTTCCAGCTGCTAGCCTTTCGTTTTGCCAGCCCTATGGTCTCTGGTACCGTGCCAGTACTGGTAGGGTTGTTGCTCGTTAGTCTCCCTTGCATCTTCTTTTGCTTGATACCGTCTATCCTGTTGTGGCGAGCGGCGACAGCACTAAGGCAATTTGAAAAGAACGCTACTGGATCCTTCGCAACTGCAATGCAAGCCCAATGTTCGTTTTGGCGATACATTGCGGTTGCCGCGCTCCTCGGGATTTTCGTCAGCTTTTCACTCCTTTTCGCCGCCATGATCGGCGGAGCATCATTCTTGTTCGGCAGGTAGTTATTCGACGCCAATTTCGTGGTCTGCCAATAAAAAAACCCAGGAGTGTAAGTCCTGGGTTTCGATAGTTTCAAGTCAAGAGTCAGGTTGACTACCAGCTGTATTCAGCACCGATCGAGAAGCCTTGGAGGACGATCTCTGCATCGCTGTTGATCGTTGGGGTACGACCTGAGTTCGGCAGGAACAACGCAGGTGGTGTTGCGTTGAAGTTCTCGGTAGCTAGTGCGACCCCATCGATGTAGATGATTTGGTACGACGAACGGACCGACCACGAGTAGTTGAGACGGTACACGAGCTGGCTGGACAGTTGTGTTACGTATGCACATCGGTTCGAAAGAACTTCTTCGTTCAACCCGGGGATCGAGTTCGCAACGATGGAAGTGATTTGGTGTGCACGATTGTTGTATGCACCCGTTTTGCCTTCGACGCCAACCTTCACGCCAGGAATCCAGTTGTACCATAGGTCTGCACCGACTTGGAAGCCGACCAAGGAGTTCTGAGTATCCGTCGTGTAGTCAAAGAACCGCAGGCCGTTGTTGGCTTGTGTGTTGTTGTTCTGACCGCGTGCCGAAAAACGTGCTTGTTCATCGAGGTCGATGTAGCGCACACCTGCCAGGAAGCTGCCTTGGAAGAAGCCGTGTGGCTCGGTCCAACGTCGACGGAAATTGATTTCGCCGTTGTGCAGCTCAGACGAGTAGTCCAACGAGTGGACGAACGAACGGTCCGGGTCGTCAAACCCGCCGGCCGGTACTGTTCCGAACGCACTGATAAACGAGAACAAGCTTGGTGTCGAGCTGGTCACCGACGCTGAGTCCTCCCACTTGTTCAAACCGAAGTAAGTAACTTCGAGATTCGAACCTGGGCCCGTTTGAATATTGGCTTGTAGACCAAGACCTGCACGGAGCTGATCGAAGTCCAGTTGATTGGTGCCCAACACGAAGTTGTTGGTGCCGGCGCCAAGCGATGTTGTATTGAAGTTCGCACCACCCTTGGTTCGCGCCAAGAAGAGGCCTTCGGCGTATACGTCGAACCAACGTTGGGTTGCGACTCCGCCTTCACCGTAGGGTCGCAGTTTTCCACGGCAGCCCGAGAGAAGACCGCAGATTTCACCAAGGAAACCGCATCGGTCACGTCCGAAACGGTCGGAGCACATGTTTCCATCGCCACCAAGGATTCCGCCGCAGCCTAAGCCACCACAGTTTCCGTTGCAGCCAGGACCGCATCCGCCATTTCCAAAGCCACCGCCACCCAGGCGTCCGCCAAGTCCACCGCCGTTTCCGAGACCACCACCGCAGGCTCCATTGCAACCGGGGCCGCAATCGGGACCGCAGCCGTCACCGGACATGTTGTCGCAACCAGGGACAGCAAGGTTAGGGTCCATCATCGATGGATCCATTGGCGCCTCGCCAATCATACCGGGTGGTGGACCAGGTATACGATACGACGCTGGTGCCATTGGGCCTCGGCCTGGCCCCATCAAGCTTGGGTCCATGCTCCCAGGCCCCATCTGGGCTTGCAATTGCCCGCCCGATGAGGCAAGTGCCAGTCCGGTCAGTAGTTTTAATTTCCAGCCTTTGAGCAACTTCATTGAAATCTCTCCAACGCAAATATGCGATTGCAAACCCTGGCGTTCCAGAGCCCACAATTCCCCCATTGGAACAGATGTTTTGGACACCTGCTGGTCGGCACTGTTATGCCTTGAAACCATCGAATAACCAGCTTGACTCGCGTGTTCGTTACAATAAGAACTCGCGGAATCCCCGGCACTACCGGCTTTATCGGCACAGGTGCCCCCAAAAGTTCGCTGAAACGGGACGTTTTTTCGTTACAGCCTGCAAATTTCCCCAACCACGTTTTGTCTTACAAATTGCCAGCTAAATCCTGACGCGATTCGTGATGCATTTGCCCCAAGTTCTGCTGGCCTACACGCCCCCGTAAAGCCAACGGTTCCCGACCAACACATCGCTACCAAACGATCGCATTCTGGACGATCGCATTCTGGCGGCCGGTCACGAAAGAGCTCAACAACGATCAAGCCGACTTACACACACGGTCTCCCCATGTCGATTTCCAAGTCTTGTCGCCCCATGCACAGACAGTCATTACCGAAGGCACGTTGCATGCGCCGAAAGCTCACTGCGGTGCGTCCTCGGTTGCCAAGTTGCGCGACGCTATCAGCGTGAGTAAGCACGAAATGCACACACTCCCAAAAGATGCTTTGCGGCGAGTCGCGTTCATGGTTCGAGTCGCTTACTAAGTGAGCGTTCGGAATAGGCTCACCATCGACTGACGAAATGAACAGACTCGCCAGCCCCGCGACTTGCCAAGAATCGAGGCTGGTCGACTTCGAAGCCCAACGCTCCATGTTCACGATATCGAACTCGAGTGGAGCAACAACGCGTTCATCGTACGTGCGATAGCGGGATGCTCGCGAAAGAAACTCGTATCAATTCGGACCCTAATGAGAGCAAGCGATGAAAACGTATTGACCAGACGATTGCATTTCAGCTAAGTTGAACGTGCACCGGTGATCTAGGGTGTTGTCCAACAACAGCCCGTGCATTGAAGTCCAAGAATGGCAACGATAGTTTTCAAAAGGTGATGCAGTGACAATTACGCGTGTTGGTACCAACGAGAAATATTCGACAGGCTGGGAAGGAATCTTTGGCGGCAAGACAAGCAAGAAAGTGGCAAAGTCCCCGGCGAAGTCCACCGCGACCGTTGCGCAGAGCGCTGCAACCAAAAAGGCCGTGAAGAAGAGCGCAGGCAAGAAGGCAGCTGTTCCTGAAAAGGCAGCCAAAAAAGTCGCTAAAAAGGCAACCAAAAAAGCTGCTAAGAAAAAGTAAGCCAAAGTTTGATTATTGGTGGCTCTTAGTCGGGCGGTTTCGGCTAGCAAGAATCGCTGCTTTCGGCACAATCTAGGTATGTTCCGAAAATTCCTAAGATCCAAAATTCATCGCGCTACGATCACTCAAGCGGACCTTCATTACGAAGGTTCGCTGACGTTGCCGCCAGACCTGCTAATCGCAGCAGGCATTGCTCCGTTCGAAGCGGTCCAAGTGTGGAATGTCACGCGTGGTACTCGGCTAGAAACGTACGCCATTCTTGGAGAGCAAGGTTCCAGCGATGTCTGTATCAATGGCGCTGCTGCCCACCTGGTACGCCCTGGTGATATCGTCATCATTGCTTCCTTCGGCCTGATCCAAGAAACGAGTGTCGAACTTCGGATCCCGGAACCCCGCGTCGTTTTCGTGGATGCGAACAATAGGATCACCCATACCGGACGCGAAATTCCTGGTCCACGTCGGCGCGGTCCCGCTGAATCGGCTGACGATTCATGTTGCTAGAGCTCTCACGACGAGTCCCATATGCTTGCTAGAATTCTCGAACCTGAAGTCATGGAAGATCGCGAAGAAGCGGTCGAATACGATGCGATGGACCATTCTGCCGTCAATCGGCAGTTCGTGTTGGATCTGATCGCTGCTGGACCTATCGGAACCGATTGCTTGGACCTCGGGACAGGTACAGCTCTGATTCCCGTTGAGCTCTGCGCTCAAAACAAAAGCGTGAGAGTCATGGCATCCGATGCATCGAGCATGATGCTGGACGTGGCGAGATACAATCTGGAAGCCAATAGCCTCATGGCTCGAGTGCAATTGCATCTGGGTGATGCAAAGAAATTGGTTTTTGAAGACAACTACTTCGACACGGTAATATCCAACTCGCTCGTACATCACCTACCCAGCCATGAATCGTTCTTGTCCGAAGTGATGCGAGTTGTCCGAACGGGCGGTTTGGTGTTTATTCGCGATCTGGTTCGCCCCGACACACTAGAAGACGTTGAAACTCTCGTCGCCAAGCATGCGGCCAATGAATCGGAACACTCGAAACAAATGTTGCGACAGAGCTTGATCGCCTCGCTCCGACTTGATGAAATCCAAGCGCTGGCAGTCGACGCGGGACTGGATCATGATTGCGTTCGCCTCACCAGCGATCGCCACTGGACGCTCTGCGCCCGAAAGGCATAACGAGGAAAAAATGGAGCAACCCTATCTAGAATTGATGAAGCGAGTGCTTCACGAAGGAGATGCAAAAGGGGATCGAACAGGCACTGGCACTTTGAGTTTGTTCGGCGCTCAAATGCGATTTGATTTGTCTCAGGGGTTCCCGTTGCTGACCACCAAGAAAGTGCATGTTCGCAGCATCTTTCACGAACTGCTATGGTTTCTGCGAGGCGAGACCAACATCAAGTACTTGAAAGACAATCGCGTATCCATTTGGGATGAATGGGCCGATGAAAACGGTGAACTCGGGCCCGTGTACGGCAAACAATGGCGATCATGGGAGTGCCCCGATGGATCTGTAGTGGATCAAATCGTACAAGTGCAGCAACAGATTCGCGAGACGCCCAACTCACGTCGGCTGATCGTAAGCGCATGGAACGTAGCCGACGTTTCGAGAATGGCACTCCCTCCCTGCCATTTGCTTTTCCAGTTCTATGTTGCTAACGGTCGCCTCAGCTGCCAATTGTATCAACGCAGCGCAGACTTGTTTCTCGGCGTTCCCTTCAACATCGCATCGTACGCTTTGCTGACAACGATGATGGCGCATACCACGGGTCTGGAGCCAGGCGATTTCGTGCACACGCTAGGCGATGTTCACCTTTATAACAATCACCTTGATCAAGCCCGGCTACAACTAGAGCGCGACGTGAAAGCAACTCCGCGCTTGCTGGTAAAAAACACTCGGGAGAGCATCCTTGATTTTGAGTTCGAGGATTTTGAGGTGGTAGGTTACGCCCCACATCCTCACATTGCCGCGCCGGTTGCTGTTTAACGTGCGGTTTAGCAGATACCTCATCTCTTTCAACTTATCTCACTCAAAACACTGGATAACGGTTCCTCAAAACGCTGCGTACGTTTCCCAGTTTTTCTCTCGCTCCGCAATGCACTGCACATCGTGCGTTGTGCAGTCGGCCTGCAACTGCTGATGGACTTTCCCGATATCCAGTCCCTCAGCGACATAGAAAACGAATTCCTTCATGACGCCATTGGTGATAGTCAACACTTGAATTCCTGTCGCCACGTCCGCAAGTGCGGCAACAATCATGTCTTCGATTTCATCCATCCGCTCGTTTTCAGCGGGGTCTGGCAAGCCGCCTTGATTGGGTGAATTCAAAGGAATTGCAAATCCAAGTTTGATTGGCAACGAAGCATGCTTGGCCCATTTCTTTGCTGTCGCATTTTTTCGAATGATCATCGGCCCTTCATCCGATTCAATGAGCCCAACTTCCCATTGGTAAACATCTGAGTCGATCCGCGGAAGATTTTCGATGTTCAACGGCTTCTTTGAAAACGGCCACATAAGGATTCTCCCTCGGTCCTAACTAGCGAGTGAATGGTGCTAAGGGGTTATCTCGTCGTCGAAAACGCTCCCCTCGCTCAACAGGTACCACACCAAATCAGTATACAAAAAGTTAGCCCAGACGTGCCCGCAACGAGCAAGTGTTGGGATAACGCTTCTCGAACGAAAAGTCTAACGCGATTCAATTGCCGCTTGATTGCATTCGAAGATAACGCAGATCGAATCGACGGACTCTCATTTTCTAACGCCGTTGTTAGACGCCTCTGTTCGCTTTAGGGCCACCGTTTTCGTCGCAGCAACGACCAATCCAGCCGCCGCGACATGTACGACCATCCCGAAAAAATCGATCGCGTAGTGTTTATAAAGCCCCAATGGATCAATGTCTGGTCCAAACGTCACGGCGTACGAGATTCGAATCACAGCAAGAGCCAAGGCCGTAAGAATAGCCATGACCATAGAAAGCGATAACACGTACATCCATCGCTCCCCTCTCATCCAAAACCTTGGAATGAGCAACAAATGGTTGCTGTACGCAGCAGCGGCATACGCCAACACCAAACTTGTGGTTACCACGATAGCGAGCAAGAAAGTAGGATGAAAGCTACGCGTCAAGAAAAGCCAAAGCAACCAGACGACGAACCACCCGCATACCGAGATCAAAAGCATCCGCTTGCGTTCCAAAGACCCTTCCTCGCGTTTCCAGACATTCAAGGCTGCCCTCGGCATGAGCATCCACAACCCGACGAGATGCGATCGAGAAAAGCCAAGCAGCAGGCGCATTCCATGTGCCTTCCAACTGGAATCCCTTCGCGGGCAATAAAGCGAAGGGCACGGCTAACGTGCCCTTTACTTTTATCGTGACAATCCGATGTTGGCACGCAGAGCATGCGGACTCAGTCTAACGTGGAGACGAGCCAACGGAAACCACCACAGCTCCGTCCGGTAACACCATACCAGGCCTAAGATCTCCAGTCGGCTGCCCATCAGCGGACACCGGTCCTGCATACACATTCGAAGGTCGAGCCGAAATCACGGTGGTCGGCGATACCATTACCATGGGTCGGCTCACAGCGTAGGGACTTGTGTACATGGGCGAGCCGTACGCAGAGGAACCGTACGCAGAGGAGCCATACGATGACGAAGAAGGGGTCGAATAATAAATCGAAGGCCTCGCGCCAAAAGACGATCCGTAACCGTACGATCCGCCATACCCTCCACCATAACTGTTATACCCCAGCCCGTTGCCGTTGATCCCATAGCCACCAAGCCCATAGCCACCAACACCATATCCCCCAAACCCACTGTAGATTCCGACTCCGCCATAGCCGCCGGAGTGATGCATATTGCCAGAGTGATTTACACCGCCCATCCCTCCTCCTCCGATATTGCCGCCGCTATGGTGTCCTCCGCCAACGTGGCTTCCAGGCATCCCGCCACCAGCCCCCCCGCCGACGTGCGATCCACCGCTGTGGCCGCCACCGCTATGCCCACTACCATGACCTTGAGCGAACGCCACACCAGAACCTCCAATGGTGATCAAGGCTCCTAGACCTAACAATGCTACGCTACTTCGCACACGACTTCGAAACATTCGATCCAACATGATTCTCTCCACGCGTGCATCGCACGCCAAAAGGGTTACCGTTTCAATGGACTGATTGAAGAGCAAACGCTGTACCCAATTGGCTTACAACCTGAGCCACGTAGATTACGAATCCGTTATTCGTCGTCTTCCAAGTGAAACTTGTGCATGAAGCGATGGAGCACTGGTGCCATGATCACAGCGATCATCGATAGAAAAGCAATCCCGCTATACAGCGCATAAAAGGTGGCAAACAGCTTTCCGGGTACCGACTCCATTTTGTCTACTGGCCCCATCCCCGTCAAAATCATCGCAGCATTGAGCAAACCATCGATCCAAGGCAAGCGTCCAAAATAGGTGTAACCCACCGTGCCAACGGCCAATGAGAACCCAACGATCAAGAGCGTGAAGGCAAAGCTCTTGGCCAATCGCCAATAGAATCCCGAGTCGGACAGCAATGCTTCGTTCTGTTTTTCATACTCCATCGTGGTCCCCTCTCCATGTAACCTTTCCAACAGACAACCATTCTAATTGTCGCTTCGAAGAGAGCGACGATCGTCAATTTCGCAAAACACCGATCGTAACCAATTATTTGAGCGAGATAAGCGTACCGACACATGTCGTTATCGCCAGTACCCACGAAAGTCCACGACGATCGGGGCAGTTGATTTCATCATAATCCGAAGCACTCGAGAGGGACGCCACGACTCTCTCTTATGGGGCTATCGCTTTGATCATACCCCGATGCGTTTGCGCGGAATCCCACCAGTGCTTACATGCCATCATTAAGAAGTCTCACACAGAGACGCCAAGCCACAGAGATTTCAGAAATCTATTTTGCTTTCAACCGGAGTCTGTCCCAATTCTCTATGCCACTTCCCTGTCCCACTTTTCTGTGGCTCTGTGTCTCTGTGTCTCTGTGTCTCTGTGTGAAAAATCGAGTCAGAGCGCAACGCCTTCGCCTGGATATAGCTAGCTATATTTTCCGCGAGTTTGAAAACGAATGCGTTTATTGAAATGCCAACACCCATATCAAAACTAGCCTATGCACCTATGCATTCCATTTGATACGGTGAAGCACAACGGATCGAGTTAAACTTATCGGCCAAGCATGTTGAACGCCCAGAACAACGCGTCTGCTCGCGAGTCTGCGACTTGCCTATTTCTCAAGGTGCTCTCGTCGGCATTTTTTGCAGCGTCTCTCACAACACATACCATTGCTTGCCACGCATCCGATCCGCCCGACCTGTCACAGCTGAGCGATTCACAAAAAGAGCAAGGGGTCGGGCAACTACAAAAGCCGGAGCCCGAACCTCCACCACGAGACAGTGAACGAGATAAGCAAAGACATCACTATCATCCAAACTACCTCCTAGGTGCTGGTGCAGGGGCAACGGGTGGAGCCATGATTGGCCAGGGCTTTCGCAATCGGCCCATCACAAAAGCCGACGATAAAGATTGCGATCCTTCTTTGGATTACAACTCCGACTTGCCTCAAGTGCCAATGGAGTATTCAGGCGATCCCAGTCAGGACTGCTTGGAAGAGACAACGCCTGCACGGTTGATGCACTTTGATGGAGGGCCAAAGATTCCAAAAATCAAAGTCGATGTCCATGCCCTTTTTGCTCGCGATCTCTCCAGGTTTGACGCTCAAATCGTAGATGGTATCAATACGAATCAGCTCGGGTGGTCAGGCGCATCGGGCATTCAAGCTTCGATGGGAATTCAGCCACCCAACCCGTCGGACACGGGCTTGCAGTTAGGATTTGCTCTCATTGGTGGCGATGATGAGGCTCGCACCTCCTCTGCACAACGTCTTTACACGCAACCGAGTATCGGTTTTAGCCCGAGCCCTTTTGTCAGCTTCCGTGAGATGTCGCTCGCAACCGTCGAAGGAAATCTCCTTTCGCCGGTTTCTCAATGGGGACAAGTTGCGATCGGAATGCGATGGATGAATGTGAATGACACGCTCGAGAATCAGGTCTTGCCCAACGGTCTATTTCAGCACATTCGAACACGCTCCAATAGCTTCCTGATTCAGTTATCGATTGAGCCCAAACTAGAGTTCAAACGGGCGCGATTGGAATCGTTGTTTCAAATCGGTGCCGGTCCTGTTTTCAGTGACTCCAATACCCAGTTCCGCAATCTTGTCGGTGCCCCCGCTGGACTGCCGAGCGAAATCGTACTCGACCGTGTTACCGGCGCAGTCTTTTTCAAAGGCCAACTCGGTTTGGCGTTTCCCCTTCGGCGATGGTTGTCTGTTCAATCGGGTGTGCAGCTTATTGCGCAGTCGGATATCGCACCCGCTGCTGCACAGATTTCCCACACCGACCTTGCTCAACAAAAATTCCATTTGCGAACAGAATCATTGGTTCTAGGAAGTCTTTTTGTTGGGATCGAAGTAAGCCGTTAATGGTGTCTGCGTTCACAACATGCTCTGGTCCCATGGCCCCTGATTTAAACTTGCCCCGGAGCCTTAAGTGCTGGCGAAGAGTGGGTGTCCCGGCCGATTGTCCAGCTAGCGATGTCTAACCAGCTTGGTTCTTTTCCATAAAGCATAATACCTGCCGCGAAAATGCGGCCAGCCAAAAGACGCAACCCTGCAATGCCC
>CAIXME010000367.1 GCA_903920425.1 uncultured Pirellula sp.
GATTTGATCTGGTGTGAGCGGGGTGGTTGGCTCGAATACCAAGCTGTCGTGGAACGGCTTGATGTCGGCTGGGTCACCCAGGAAGTTTGCACGACCAACATTACGAGCTGTCATCGTGATGATGAACTGGAGCTTCTCGCCGAGGCCAGCTGGAGTATCGCTGGTTTGGACGGAGCCGATTTCATTTAGCAATCCAGGGATTCGAACGTCACCAGACTTGCCGTTGCCGTAGGCAGCGGAGTAGCTGATCTTGAAACCTGGGTCCGCGGCCTGCGAGTTTACCGAGACCAAGCCCTTATCGTAGAGGATGTCTTGGAACGCAGCGAACACACCTGGCTTGGAAGCGGTTGTTCGTAGATCTTCGACATAGCCACGCAATTGGAATTCGGTTCCAACGGTAATTTGGTCGATTGGGGTACCGGCCAAGTCGGTTGCACTCAATCGCAACTGAATCAAATCATCTGCGGTGTCTCCACCGACGTGAAGAGTAACCGTCGCGGTCGAGATGAAGCCACGTTCATCTGTGATCGTGTATTTGAACTGATCCAATCCGACGAAGTTTGTGTTCGATACGTAAGTGATCGTATCGTCCGCAAAGTTGTTCGGCGTATTGTTGTTATTGATCGTCGTTTGGCCACTGCCAGGTTGAGTGATCGATGTGATGCGGATCGGCGGTTGTGTTCCCGTTTGATCGTTGGTCAGCACGTCGACATTGTATGCATTGCCTGCAGCGATATTGAATCGTGTGTCATCCACTGCGAATGGGAAATTCACACCGTTCGGAACGATTTCGATCGACGAACGTCCGAATCGGATTTGCTCGTTCGAAACGCGGGATGTTGGCGAGTTGTAGAACGTTACTTCCGAACCAGGTAGTTTGTCAGCTGGATCGCCTACGAACTCCGCAATACCTGCTGAGGATGCGGTGAACTCGAGAACCGCCAACGGCAGTTTGCCAGGTTGGTCGAAGGATGTCACGCTGCCGATAAAGGCACCCATTTCATCGATGATGCCTGGTGTCTTTGCCGAACCGTTGATACCGGTTTGGTAAGGTGCAACAAAGGTAGCCTTGAAGTCAAGGTTTCCACCCGTTGGTGCGTTAGGGGTTACTAGTCCCGAGCTGTAGAGCAAATCAAAGTATGCCGAGTACACACCAGGATCGGTAACTGTACGTGGAGGAGTTTCGGCCGCAGCCTTTTCAGGGCGGAGATCGTCAACGAAGACGACTACCTTGAAAGTGCTACCTTGTTGAATCTCAGTAATGGGTTGGTCCGATGTGTTGAGGAACTGGAAGCTGAATTCCACTTCGTCATCGAGGCGGTCGCCCTGAACGGTGTGCACGGTAATGCTGGCCGAAGTTGACTTGCCGGTTGCATCGACGGCTGTATAGGTGAACTCTTCGGTTCCGCCAAATCCACGTCGTGGTGTGTAACGGATGCTTTGACCACCAGAACCGATGGTAACGGTTCCACCTTTATTCGGTGTTCCCACGGTGTTGACAACCAAGGCTCCACCACGACCTTCGATGTCGTTGGCTAGAACACTCAATGGATATCCGATGGAATTTGTTGGGACGTCAAAAGAATCGTCGACAGCAACTGGATCGATGAACTGCAGCGTCACGTTGACGAAAACAGTTGTCGTTTCTCTGCGGCCAGTTGCACTGGTTGCGGTGTAAGTGAACTCGTCGCGTCCGATAAAGCTGAGCTTAGGCGAATACTTGAGTCCTAGACCATTTGCATCGATGGTAGCAACGCCACCTTGCTTTCCGGAGCTGACACTGGTGATTCTCCACGAATCATCTGGGAGCACAAAGTCGTTTGCCAAAACATCGAAAGCATTGGCAAGGCTATTTCGTGCAACCGTGAACGTGTCCGGTTGAAGAAGGGTACGAGGACCGTCGACGATCGAGAATGCGTAATCTTCTACTTCGCCAGTCTTGGAACGACCGGTCGGTGCAAGGTTCTGATCTTGTGACAATCGGAACCGAGCAAAGGTGCTACCTACCGCTGTTGCTGGGGTGGTAAACGTAATGTTGTTCGAGCCATTGACTACCAGAACATTGGTCGCGATTTGCTCTCCCGCATCGGTCCATAGGCCGTTGCCGTTAAAGTCAATCCAACCTTGGAGGAAGCTTGGCGAGCCAGTCGTGTTGGTTACGTTGACGCGGATAATGTTGGAACCGTCACCGCGGACGATTGGAGTCAGGAGGCTCACGCCGTCTTCATCGTCGATGACCACTCCACCGCTGCCAACCAAGCCAGTGGTATCGTCGCCGGTTGCGTTGCTGGATGGATTGCCATTTTGTTCTGCATCAAAGTTTGCACCCAATCGAAGACCAGGTGTCGATCCGTGGGACGCACCGTTGTCAGCACGAGTGGTTGGGTATGGAGCTGGAGCATCGCCCCAGTCCGATGATTCGCTGTTTCCAAAGTCGAAACCACGCAATGGATTCGATCCGTCGTATACAACGGTATGCTCGCCCGAAACTGGGAACGTTTGAACGTAACCGGCTTCAACCACTTCGCGGATGGCGAATGTTCCGCGGGATGGTGGAACGAGGGAGTAAGAACCATCTGCACGCGAGATGCTAGCAGGTTCTCCAAGGTCTGGACGGTCGTCGCCGTCCAAGTCGAGGTAAATGTAAACGCCGGCGAGGCCAGGTTCGCTCGCATCACGAATTCCGTCGCCGTTGATATCATTCCACTTGTAGCCAGTTGCTGCATCGGATGGAACGACCGAACCAAAATTGGCAATTGCAGTTGCTCCGACGACAACCGTTACTGTCTTGACGAGTTCGGTGTTCGTCGATGGGATCCAGCTAGCAGGTCGGGTTGTGCGGACATTGTAAGTACCAGCACCTACTCGTAGTGTGTAGGTACCTGCTGCACCGGTGGTTGTCTTTGGTTCCGATGTATCGCGAGTACCGTTGTTGTTCAAGTCTGCAAAGACTTCCCAGCCAGCGAGTCCTTCTTCGTTCGATGAATCCTTGCTTGCGTTTCGGTTTCGGTCGTTGTAGACGGTACCGGTGATGGAAGCACCCACTGTTCCAGTGGACATGCCAAAGGCGAGTGTGTTCTCGGAGTTATCGCGTCCTCCACCGAAGCGTACGCCCTGGGTTGGCGAATATTCATCGGTATTGAACTGCAACGGAGCATCATCAGCAGTGCCGAAAATTCCGTCGCGACCGGCTCCGCTGGAGATGATCCCGTCGTAAAACTGGTCCATGATCCCAAAAACGTTGTTGTTCGGATCTTGGTGGACACCGCCGAGGAAGTGCCCTGCCTCGTGTGCAATAACCATCGAAGTCAACTCGACAAACAGGTCGATGTTGGAAGCCGTTCCTGAACGCGGAACGTAGTTTGGATCTGCTGGGTCTACCGTGGTTGCAGATGTAATGAGGATATCCAACATTACCAAAGCGGTATCTTCACGATCGAAGTTACCGATATCCACTCGCTGAGCAATACCTAGCAATCCAGCGCCCGCACCAGGGACACTTGCCGAATCACCACCGACGACGACTCGCGAAACGTTGGGTTGGCCCCAAATGTCTGGGCTGTTGTTGCTGCTAACGACGGTGATGTTGAAATCGCCGGGGTTCGCAGTATCAGGGTAGAAACCATTGTTGGCGTTCTTCGCCAACATCGTCTTGAGCTTGCCTTCGACGTTGGCTGTAATCCGGTCGATTACACCAGACACTTGTGCTTGTGTGATGCCCAACTGGGTTGCGTATGTCGAGAGAGCTGGTACACGGAATGTCTGGCCTGTAGCTGTTGGGGCCAAGTTGATCACGTCATTTCGAAGGAACGCACCATCGAAATCGAGATAGAGAACTTGATTCGTGCCAATCGCTTCTTGCTCGAATGTGGAGCGATAGGTTCGCAGGTTGAGCGAGTAAGCACCGCTTGCATCCCCAACGCGGAAGTAATAACGTCCATCGGTGTCGATGACGTAAGTCATCGTGGTGCTGCCGTCGGTGAATCGAGGCGACTTGGTCGGGACGACGCCAGCGACGGTCGGCAACATCAGCCCCGATGTGTAGATCAGTTCGGTGCCGGCGGAGTTGAAAAGAATGGCGCCTGGGACGGTGCTGCTAGTCGGGACGACGATTCTCGCATCGAGGATATCACCCTTGCGGAGATCCAAAGCAAAGAAATCCTCGTCAAAGGTATTGTTCATTTGCCCGGAGACATTGACGACTGGATTTTGGCCAGGGCCTGTTCCGAGAGGCAGGACGTTCGCCGTCGCTCTTGTGTTGTTGAATTCGATTTCGTTGGTGTTGAAAGGGGCAGATGATTCGCCCGCACCGGTCGCTCCGCCGCCGGACCCGCTGGAGCCAAACTGAGCAGTGAGTTTGTTACCCATCGCTTGGTAGGCCGCTTGGTCTGTAAAATACATCGACGACAAGAGGGTCGTGACTTTGGGAGAGAACCCAACCGCCATCAGCTCACGGCGTTCGAGGGTTTCGAATTGCCGAACCCGTTTGGCGAGCTTCCGACTATTGACTTTTTTCGACATGAGAGACTTCATTGAACCGAAGGCAGGCTTACGTGAATTCACCATGGGGTCCCCAAGTGACGAACAAACAGAAAAGAAATGCAGTGTTTTATCGTTCCCACTCGATCAAGAATGCGTTTCAGCACTTGATGTTGCGAAACAATTGAGTTTCCATGTTAGTTGGAGCCGAATCACTGTCAACAAAACGAACCATGCCTACGATGTTCAACGCCTTCGCAAAGTTCCCGTTTGCTTGACTAAATGGCAATGTCCGCACAAACAGAACCGCCAGTTCGCCAGCGTATTGTTGAGTTTTGGCGTTTTTGATTGGCAATATGGAGCGATTCGTGCTCGAATCGCCTTCGAAACCCTCCTTCATTCCGCGGTGTCAAAACCTTGTTTTTCTTGATTTCCGCTAGGATTTTCAAGCAAAACAGCGGGGGGCTGATGTTGGAGGCGTCGCTTTTTTGCATTCCCAGCGTGCGGTAAGCCGAGTCGGCTGTTTCTCTCAACCAAGCGGCTCCAACATTTTTGTGTTTTTTTTCCAAAGTCCCAGAAATCGGGGGGGAAGGATCATCAACTCCTTCTCCCTTTTGGTGATCTGCTCCAGCATTGATTGCTCTAGTCTGCAAGCGTCGAATCTACCCCGATTGTCCCTTCGAGGGAGTCTAGATACTCCTTTGAGTCGCAGGCGTTCATTTGCTCCAAAGCGAATGCCATCCGTTGCTTCAGGTTCAGTCGCTCGGTGACTGCGGAGTGCGTCGCTCGGCTGCAGTATTCAGCCAAGTACTCAGCATGACGGCGCCAAAGTTGATGGTCCACCATCTGTTTTGCTCGCAATCGTGCACGATACCAGTCGCTGGCCAAGAGGTTTTCTCTGGTGAACATCGATCGGACTTCTGGGGAATCCAGGCCGAAACCATTCCAGCTCCCGTCTCGCATAATGCTCAAGATGGCTTGAAGTGGAGGGCAAGCGATTTCGTAGCTGCCGTCGTGGAAGTAGATTTCGGCGACCTTCTTTTGGGCCTCGACGATATGGAGGATTCCGTCTGCAAACGAATCCAAGTCCTGCTTTTCCGGGCAAAGGATCCTTTCGTCAAAAACTTTACTGGGGTTGTCAAAGACGCGTCCGAAACAGCGGCGGACGAAGCGTGCGGTGATACGATAACCCAATCGGCTAGCCGGGATTCGCAGTCCGCTGTGGTCGAAATCCGCTAGCTTCTCAAGCAGACCTTCGCGAATGAGGAAATCGGGTTCGCGTTCCTCTGGCCTTAGTCTGCACCAGATTTCTGGTACGAACATGCTGATGTCGTGGCCAACCTCTATTTCAGGACCAATATGTCCAGC
>CAIXME010000368.1 GCA_903920425.1 uncultured Pirellula sp.
CTTCTGTTAAGTCTTTTGTTTGAAAGAGAACTGAATACCTGGTGGGTAGCGGAACTTGTGAAAGTTCCGGTGAAGTGCTCGTTGCAAGTGCCCGTGTTTCTCGTGTGGCACGCTTGGTCTTAAGGCTCCGCTCCGGAAGTTTAACAACTTCCGCTACGGGAAGCAGCCACGGGAGATTTACATCTTCAGCTACTAGTGTTCGGGTACACATGATTCCATCTCGAATAATCGATGCACAATATGCTTCCCACTTTTATGCATTGAGTTTCAACAGGAGATCACAGAGAAAACGGAGGAAACACCGATTTCAATTCTCCGTTACCTCTATTGCCTTCTGTTAAGTCTTTTGTTTGAAAGAGAACTGAATACCTGGTGGGTAGCGGAACTTGTGAAAGTTCCGGTGAAGTGCTCGTTGCAAGTGCCCGTGTTTTTCTTGTGATATGATTGGTTTCAAGGCTCCGCTCCGGAAGTTTCACAACTTCCGCTACTAGTGTTCGGGTACACATGAATCCATCTCCAATAATCGATGCACAATATGCTTCCCACTTTTATGCATTGAATTTCAACAGGAGATCACCGAGGAAACGGAGGAAACACCGATTTCAAATCTCCGTTACCTCTGTTGCCTCCTGTGAAATTCTTTTGTTTGAAAATAAACTCGGCTACTAGGCAGGTAGCGGAAGTTGTGAAAGTTCCGGTGAAGTGCTCGATGCAAGTGCCCGTTTTTGACAAGTGGCACGCTAGGTCTTAAGGCTCCGCTCCGGAAGTTTCACAACTTCCGCTACGGTGAGCAGCCACGGAAGTTTCACAACTTCCGCTACGGTAAGCAGCCTCGGAAGTTTTACATCTTCCGCTACGTCTAGAGCTTTATCGCTTGACCCAAATTCGGATAGATTCGGCGGGCATTGGGATCCAATGCGGTTTCTCACCTGCGAGCGCAGAGTCCGCTCCTCCAACACCCAGACGATGGTCGATATTCTTTCCATCCAAGATTTGGATCCAATTCCCACTTGCAAGAGACGGCACTTCCATTGTTGCTGATTCGCTACCTGTATTGATCAGCACCAGAACTTGATCATTCACGACGTAACCAAGCAGATGTGCATCAGAGGGCAAGATCCAGCGATAATAGCCCTCGGGTGGCGTATAGCCAACTCGAAAGACTTTCCCTTCGTCACTGTTCCGGAACGCGATCAGTCCCTTCCAATACCGATGCATTGCATCATAGTCTGTGTGCGCATTGTTTGAATCTCCGCGACGCCCAACGTCATCCCAGAGGAAGAGGTTAGGGGTGAGCATGTTGTACGTATCACTCTTGCCGTGATAAAGCAATTTTCCTGTTGCGGTTTCTTTCCAAGTCTCGGCAAGATCAGCCGATCCTTTGCTTCGCATGATTTCCGTTCCACCATGCATCACGACAGGACCAAGCGAAGTGAACAGCAAACCAGCTGCGATTCGAAAAGGTCCTTGATCCACTCCAAATCTTCCATCCCAATCCCTGGCTGCGAATTGATCCGCTAATGCCCAATTGTCGTGGATATCCAAATAGTTGATCCCAGAGTTGGGGGTCGCTTCGTCGGGGAAACTATTCAGCAACCCTGCCATTGCGCGTTCTCGCTGGGTTGTATCGCCCCCTGCAAAGCCTCTGGATTTGATCTTGTCGACCGGGTTGGATGTCGGCCCCTTGAATGCGTTTCTTGCATCGTCTTGGAAGAACGTTATCGGAGCATCCTTTTTATACCATCCAAGTTCAGGATCTTTGGCGACTTCGGGGTCACTGGGTGCAATCCAAGGCTCGCCGTAAATGATCACATCCTCGCCCAACTCGCGTTTCAGTTTGATCAATGTCTGCTTGTCGATCTGACCAGCTAAATCGATTCGGAAACCATCGATGCCGAATTCGCGGATCAAGCTCTGGCATTGATCGATGAGCCATCGTTGGACCATCGGACGATTCTCGGTTTTTACCTCATTCCCGTACGGCCCAAGATGTTTCACTTCATCATCGGTCCGATAGTAGTAAGGCAAATCGATCGCATTGAAGTTAAACAGGTAGTGACGCCCATCCATGTTCTCCCCGGTATGATTGGGGACCAAGTCGATAATGACGGCAATGTCATGATCGTGAAACGCTTGAACTAGATCGCGAAACTGTTCCCGCTCCGCACCGTTTTCAGTTCCTCGCTTGCGAAATCGCGACTCGATGGCGAACGCATGTGTCGTGCGGTATCCCCAATCGTAGTTCTCCAAATTCACCCCATGCTTGATCATGAACGGATCATCGCGAAACGCAGATTGCCATTCCGAGTCTGGGTAATGCAGGAACTCTTGAACGGGCATCAAGTGCACGACATTGATCCCAAGGTCAATCAAATAGTCGAATCCGATCGCATGGCCATTTTTGTTCTTTAGCCCTCTTGCGATCATGCCTGGCAACGTACCAACCGTCTGTGCATCAATAGGCAAATCATATGTAAAATCCTGCACATGAACTTCGTAGGCGATCACGTCCTCCATTTTTGGACGACCATGCTTCAGCGGCTGTGCTGGCGTTGTAGATCGCCATACGCGGCATTTGCCAAAGCTATCCAGGCTCACTCGAGCGTAGGGGTCAGAGATGTGCACTGCGTGTGTTTCGTAGAAAAAATTGCCGGGATCGCTTGGACCATGGATCGTGTAGTCGTAATAGGTACCATGCAAATCGCCCGGCAACTCGACCTCCCAAACCCCTTGATCATCTTGCGTCAATTGCACCATCGAATAGGCTTCGGCAGGTGTATCGTCAGCGCGTTCGTACAAATAGAGTCTCACGGCGCTCGCCCGCGGTGCGAATAAGCGGAAAACAGTTGTTGCCCCGTCCGCTGCTATTTCGGCACCTAAAGGTTTCTGGGAATACAACGACGCGAACCAGTGGTCACGCCAGCACAAAGATCGCAGCTTTGCCTTGTCGAAGTTCAAGTAATAGACGCGTTTGATATCGATATCCGACAACGTCAAAATCCGAGTTTCGTCTTGCGAAACACGCGTAATCGAACTGATGGGAATCTCGGTACCCGCAGCGTCCACCAGTCTAAAATCGGAACGATCGACCGACTGTATTGTAGGATCACCGTACCAGCGAACTGCAATCGTATTGCTGGTTAAGAGAGTGGCTTTGATTCTCGGCGGGATGATTCCTGGTTCAAAGACGAGATTACCCGATTCTGAATTCGGAGCAGTGGCGGGAGGCTCCATCCAATCCCCCTGATCCGTACGGAACTTGAATGGAGTGGAAGTGGCGATTTTAGAATACAGAGGGTTATCGATCCGAAGTACCCACAGGCCTGGTTGCGTCGACGACGGGCTCAGCTGCCATTGCGCGTCCTCCATGTCCTGGCTCCAGATGCGAAAGGCACCCGTTACTATGACACGCTTTGGGTCCCTTGGACCATACAAAGCCGGGGAGTACAAAAAGTAGGTGGTGTCTTCGAGATGGGCATATCCCCGTGAAATTTGCTCGGGACTGAAAACGGGTGTCTTAGGGTCGTCAACAAGTCCGTTTGTGTTCAAGATAAGACAACTCGCGACGAGGGTGCTCAGCAACGAAGAGAACAACATGATGAGAGGAGGATTTCGTTAGGAACGAGCTCTGGGGAGGTTATCGCAGCAGCAATCCAGCGACGGCGGCATTCAAAAGCGTTACCAGGAATCCCACAAACAGAGCGGTCATTCCCAATCTAGCTAAATCAGAGCGTCGCTCTGGGGCAAGCGCACCGATGCCACCTAACTGGATTCCGATCGATGAAAAGTTGGCAAATCCAGTCAAAGCGTAGACGGAAAGCAACCTGGCTCGCTCCGATAGGCCAACGTAATCTGGATCCTTGGTTAATGCCAAGTAAGCCACATGCTCGTTCGCGGCCAATTTGATCCCGAGCAGACTTCCGACGCTGGAGGTTTCGGGCAGCGGCACGCCAATCAGCATGGCTACTGGCTGAAAAACCCAGCCAAGGATCTTGGATAGCGACAGATCTGCCGGTATCCAAGCAAGCGACTCTGGCGTCAGCCCGCGTGCGAGCAATGTTGGCTTGATGGCACCGATCATGGAATCGAACAATGCGATGAATGCGAGGAATCCAATCAACATGGCTGCCACGTTGAGCGAGAGCATTAAGCCGTCTTTGACGCCTGACGCCGCCGCATCAATGGGGTTCTCATGCACTCGTTCCACAACGATGTCTGCGCTCCCCATCGTTTCCGGTGTCTCCGTTTCAGGCAACACAAGCTTCGATAGATACAAGCTGCATGGGCACGCCATAACGCATGTGCAAAGAATG
Organism: uncultured Pirellula sp.; assembly: GCA_903920425.1. Lineage (GTDB taxonomy): Bacteria > Planctomycetota > Planctomycetia > Pirellulales > Pirellulaceae > JBKCUI01. The sequence goes on from CAIXME010000368.1 coordinate 4,314, forward strand.
GCGACAGGGTCCGCGCCATAGCTGATGTAAATGGCCATAACGCCACCCGAGATGTGAGCCATCCCGCTAGCCATCATCGTGAGCAGTTCCGATTGCGTCATCTTCGGCACGAACGGCTTGACGATGAGGGGTGCTTCCGTCTGCCCCATGAATACGTTGGCCGATACCGACAGCGTTTCAGCCCCGGATGTGCCCATCAGGTATCGCATTACCCACGCCAAGCCCTTCACGACCACTTGGAGAATTCCAAAATAGTAGAGTACGCTGAAAAACGAAGAGATAAAGATAATCGGTGGGAGGACTTTAAAAGCGAACACAAATCCGGCAGGTCCATCTGGCTTGGCAAGCGAACCAAAGACAAATTCACCGCCCCGATCGGAACTTTCAATCAGCACCTTGATCCCGTCACCAATCAACTGCAAAAACGACTGCACGATTTCCAATCGAGTCACAGCGAGGGCCAACAATATCTGCAAGCCCATCCCCCAGCCAAGCGTTTTGAGATTCACCGCTTTCAAGTTCGAACTCATGGCAGCTGCCAAGGTCAAGAACGTTACGATACCGATGAGGGCTTGCCCCCGAGTGCCAATCGTTGGTGCAAGCATATAAGCAAGCACGGTCAACGCGATCACGGTAGCAAACAATGCGAGTCGAATCGTCTTCGGGGTTTCCGAAGAGAACGCACGGTGGGATTTAGTCGGTGCAGCTGCGGGTTCTTCGGACGGTTTCATAAATGAGCAAACGACTAAAAGGACTGTGATAAAAAAGAACGAAGTTAAGTCGAGTCTATAGACTTCCTATTTGCGTTTTGGATCCAGATTGGCATCGAGTTGCTCTTTTGTAACAACCGACTCGACACCTTGCGCGGGCACGTCGACTTTCGCTAACCAGAGCATTGCGTTGAGCACTACTTTTCGGAACGATTCGTTACCCCAATTGTCGTGGAAGTGCCCGCCAGTGAAGCCAAATCCTCGACCACCGTTCGGCCTTTCGACCGCCCACATCATCGCTTCAGCACGCCCCTTGTTGGCTTCGATGTGAGGATATGGTCCAGCAGGATAAACGTATGGACCATCGCGCACGTCATCGGAGGGCGTTGCAACGAGGATCGGAGTAAATTTCATGTTCTCCGAAACACCTGGTTGATTCCCCGCAATGTCGGCAACGAACCGCATGTTGAAATACCATTCATCCTTGATCTCAAACGGCTTGACTCCATTCGCAATCGGATGGTCAGGAAATGAGTTGAAGACAGGCTCCCAAATGGGATTGCAAGAGAACATGTGCTCGTAATGTCCACCGATCCATCGTTTGAATTCTTTTCCGGCTTGGTTTGGCACGATCTCGACAGCAAAGTGCATGCATCCGATCCCCACACCTCGTTCAGACAGTTTTTCAATCATCTGCAAGCGACGACCCGATTCTTGAACTGCCTCGTGTCCGCCACCGCCATCCATATAGAAAACGACAGCGGAGACATTATCGAAAATGGCTTCGTCTTTCGGCCATCCATTCAACACATACTCCACTTGGATATCCGTGCGGCCCTTCATGCATTCCGAGAGCAGTTGCACACCGGCGTTGAACTCATGCATTCGCGGTGGGTGCGAAGGCTTGCCTGCAATCAAAAGAACTCGTTTTGCGTCTTGAGCAAAGACGATTCCGGACAACAACAAAAACAAGCAAGCGCTTGCAAAACAGGATTTAAGACGCATACGCGAAACACCCAATCATATCGCAGGGAAACCAAGGGCGGGAGGAAGACGAACGGCAGTCGGGAACTCCGAAATGTGTGAAATTGATTTGAGTCAAGATTCACCGAGATGACACGGCAAGCAAGGATCGGGCGAGCATCGAATACAACCAAAGCCACTCTGGCATTTCTTAGAAACCGCAAAAGCGACTGCATACTATACTTAGGCCATCGCCAAGTGGACAAGGTCCCAAGGGGCGGACATGAAAACTATGGGACAATTCTCTCGTCCGCACACCTAAACCAATGGGTAAAGAGGTTGCTTGCCACACGTTTTTGCAATGGGCCCTGGCAAAAGTAGCAGGGAGTCCTCTTCCGTGCCTTCCTCGGCATCACTTCTGAGTGGGGGCCCCCAGGTTAGGGTACAAGCAGCGTTTTGTACCCAGTCCAAGCGTCGAGTCTAAACTCGCCGACTACGACGATTCAGCTATCGATTTGAGGGCAGCGAGAATAGGGTTCGACGATTCATCTTGCGAGTCTTCTTGGACAGCTCCATCCCGATTATCAACCTGTACGATTTCCAACAAAGTACCACCAGCCTGTTCCGTCAAAACGTACTCCATCTCAAAGTAGTTTTCCGGCCTGTCTTCCAAACCGGGGCGAGGAGCAAACAGACTGTACCGAAGCTGTTGGCATGGAGAAAACTCGAGCACAGTTCCCCATTGCTCGAAAACCTGACCTTGCCATTCCGTCTTAAAGCGAATTCCGTTTCCTACGATCCAATCGGTCGAAAGCAAACTACCATACTGCCACTGCTTGATGAATTCAGGTTCGGTGAGCACGGCCCACACACGGTTTGCAGGCGTAGCGATCATCACCGTTGAAACGTTTCTTGCCATAAAGCACGGGCCTGCCTATCGAGGAAAAACAAGAAGAGTAAAGTCTTAATCCATGTTGGTAGCAACGAGGATCCTCATTGAAGACAGCCTGCCGCAAGTCGATTGCGAACGAACCAAAGCCTAAATCAGTTGGCTTTGTTCGTCGTTGCCACTCGAGCTCTTTGAGAAAAATCAAAGATGGCCCCCATGGCCGTCCCCAACGCGATGCACATTGCCAAACTCTGTGGTGCGTTGCCATTGGAAAATCCCAGGGTACAGCCAAAGGCGACGCCAAGAGCGGCACCGACGCCAATACCGCTACCGGAATTGCTGCCGTGTTTTTGTTCTGCGGGCTTTATTGGTTCTTGGTTCAATTCAGTACGCTCCCATTTCAATGGATAGAGTGCGATTGTTAATTACGACGCAAACTAATTTGGCTGTTCGAACCCGGGTAACGAATATTGTTAACAATGAGGTATGGTAACCGGTTATTGGCTGCGAAACCTAGAAAAAGCAGAAAACTCGTCGCTTGCTCAAATCAGACTCTTCGTCGGGTTCATCGAGCTGTTCTACGTTTGCCTTCTGGGGAAATAGCCATGGAGCCATTTCGGGTTAACGATTTAATGTACTCTGTCCGGCGAAACCGCAACGCGCTCCAATCCACATCGATCGCGACTTGACGGACAGGCTCGAAACCTGCATCACCGAACTCCGACCAGCCGGTATCGCGATTGAACTCGCACTGGTACTTCTTTGAAGTCCCCTTGGGATAAGCGACCCAAACAATCGCATCCCCTTCTGTCGATTTAACGAGTGTGTTGATTACCTTTGCCAACTCAGCAACGGTGATCGCGAAACCGATCGCAAAAGTTGCTGGATGCTTCGACGATGCCTTTCGCAGTATCTTTACGTCCGAGAGCTGCGACAATTCAGTATCAAATGATTCGGGCGCATTGAGAACCAGCAGGGTTGTGTGGCCTCCCAAATTCAGCTTTTGAAAAAGAGGCGTCATTGGCAACTCCGTGGTCGGCAATCAAGTTTAACGGCGGATCCGTGCTTGGGCCTAAATCTTACTGGCAACAACTCGCTAATTCAGGTCCCCGAGTTCTAACTTAACTCTCCTCTGTGACTCCGTGTCTCAGTGTGAGTCATCAAACCTGAACACAAAAGGCTACGATACTACACGTCGATCTCTTGCGCGTCCTCGGCTCGTTCCATGATGAATCGAAATCTCGCGGATGCATCACGCCCCATTAGGTCGTTCATGATCCTATCCGTTTCCAACTGATCATC
>CAIXME010000369.1 GCA_903920425.1 uncultured Pirellula sp.
AGCATTCACTTTGTCAAATCCACCGCTGCGATTGACTATTGGGAAGACGTCCAGTTGATGGTCCACGTGCAAGAGGAAATCCCCGACCCCATATGGGAAAAGTCGGAGCGTGTCGAACCCGATGTGTTGCAGTTGAGCAATCAACCCGAAGACGCCTATCCGTTCTCCGAATTGCCAGTCGAACTGACCACCGGGAAAAACTACAACGTCTGGGAGAAGTCTCTCAAGGATTACTTCTTCCGACACGTGCAGTGCACCGTTTATGCTTGCAAAGCCGTCAAGCAAACGACGAAGCCTGGATTGACCGAGACCGATGCCCGAATCGAAATGATGCACGCAGCCAAAGAGATGCGTGACGAAGCGATCGACAAGCTAAAGTCCAAGTATGGCGAAAAGCTCCGATCGTTCCAGTCGAGGATCTTGGCCGCACAACAACGGCTTGAAAAGGAAAAAGAGAGCGCCAAATCCAAACAGATGGAAGGTTTCTTTAACATCGGAACCACCATCCTCGGAGCGCTCCTGGGCAACAAGGTAGCAACCAAAAGCAACGTTTCTAAAGCGGCCACCGCGGTTCGCGGACTGGGGAAAGCGACCGCTCAGCAAGGAAACGTGATGCGAGCCGAAGAAACGTTCGAGGAACTGATGAAGGCAAAGGATGAACTGGAACGCCAATGCCAAGATGAAATCGAAGCGGTCACGAGCCAGTTTTCTGTCGAGAACCTGCAGCTGGAATCCGTTGATATCCCGATTCGAAAAGCAGACACCAAAGTCAAACTTTTGGCATTGGTCTGGGTGCCGTGGCAAGTGGACCCGAACGGTATCGCAACCTGCTTGATCGGATGATCGATTGCCTCTTCGTTTCGGTGGACCAAGTGTATCACGCCCGATAATCGAAAAAATCGCTATTTTTCCCTTGAATTCCGCAGACATACTAAAAGCTGCCCTGGATTCAAGTCGATTTTAGAGAAAGAATAGAGAAGCGGGTGCAAAGTGATCGCCCCGTCGACCCAAAAGCTGGTCTCCCCGGTTTTCGAATCAGGTCATTTTGGAGTGTCGGTTTATCGTCCAGGGATCCGCATTGCATGTCTAACTTGTTTCAACCAAACGACTGGGTCGTGTACACCCGAGAAAAGCATAGCTTATCTCCCGGGCCGCGAGCGAAGAACATTGCTCCCTCTCCACACGGTGAGATGTACTCCTACGAAGTCGACAAGTACTGGATTGTGAGACAAGTAACTGACGGCGAAATCGTCCTGGAAACGCGCAAGGGCAAAGTGCATGCGATCCCTCTGAACGATCGCAGGCTTCGGAAAGCCAATTTTTGGGAGCGGATTTTCTTTGCGAATCGTTTTCCAAGCAAGTCTAAAGCTCATCAAGAGTTTGTTCACGGGACGCCTCACGTCAGTCATTAGCATGCTTGGCGACCATTGCCGGTTCCAAGTCTCTTTCGTTACCGACGCCAAAACCGCCCGTTTTCGTCGTCACCGACGTTTAGTACGTGATCGCATCGCGCACCGGTGTCCTAGATGAAGACCCGCTATTTCATCGAACAAGACATCCAAGAGGCAGCTGCGCTATTGCGTTCTGGCGAACTCGTAGCGTTTCCCACGGAAACGGTTTACGGACTGGGTGCAGATGCGTTGCAAGATTCTGTTGTGCAGAAGATCTTTGAAGCAAAGGGACGCCCTTCTGATAACCCTTTGATCGTGCACCTGTCGAGCACCGATCAATTGAGCCGTGTTGCCAGTTCCGTTCCTGCGGTCGCACAGCGGTTGATCGAGGCGTTTTGGCCAGGGCCATTAACACTTGTTCTCCCCAAAGGCCCACAGGTTTCGGCGTTGGTCACTGCAGGCTTGGACACCGTTGCAGTACGTATTCCAAGTGATGCCCTCGCTAGAAAGCTGATCGAGTTGGCTGGCGTTCCGATTGCGGCTCCGAGTGCGAATCGATCTGGCCGCCCTAGCGCTACAACATGGCAAGCAGTCGCAGAAGATCTAGATGGGCGAATCGCAGGTATCGTTTGCGGGAAACCAACGCTCTGCGGATTAGAAAGCACGGTGGTGGACGCAACGTCACCGGTACCAAGAATCCTCCGACCGGGTGGAGTGACTTGGGAAGAACTGCAGCAAGTTGTGCCGGATGTTCAGCCCTATCTCGGTTCCGTCGACCAAGCTCCCACGCGAGAAAACTCACCTGGACTGAAATACAAACACTACCAACCCAAAGCGAAAGTCACCATCGTACACGTGCCGCATCGGGGGTTGGATGACGATGAGACGATGATCGATAACTCGCCAATCCGGCGATTCTATATCGGATGCGATGCACCCGTTTCCATCCGCCCGTTTGCCAAGGTATTGGTGTGTGGAACGGTCGAGGAATATGCAGCGAAACTATTTGATTTCTTTCGAAACGCAGATGCCTGCAATGCGGACGTGGTATGTTGTCAAAGCGTTCCTGAATTAGGAGTTGGGGTTG